>CBFCXB010000201.1:0-5668 GCA_965601905.1 uncultured bacterium
AAAGGCACAAATCTCTTTATCACCCTTCTGCCACTCTCTATGAAGCTTGCCGGCCGTCTCGGCATCTCACGTGACCGGGTCGGTCAGTCGTTCATACGGGTGAGCAACCGGCTGGTGAATCACGGCAGCGGTGACGGACAGGTGCTCGCTCTGCTGCCCCGGTGCCTGACGGGGGAATTGAAGGAGAAAACAAAAGAGATGTGTGCCGCATATCCCGACGTTGTGGCATACACGGCACCGGGGGGAACGGTGGCGCGGAAGATCATACGCGAGACGAAGCCGCGGGCGATCATCGCCGTCGCATGCGAGCGGGATCTCGTCGGCGGAATCCAGGACATCGCACCGAAGATAGCGGTAATCGGCATACCGAACAGTAGACCCGATGGACCGTGCCGGGACACCAGGATCGATCTCCTCGAGTTTGAGTCCGCACTCAACTTCTTCAGCAACAAACTCTGATCGCACTTCTGGCATACTTATTGATATTCAACTGACATATGGAATTGCGAGGGGCCACAACGGTTCATTGTGACTGAAAACGTGCCGATCGGAAAAATGAACGAGCGGCCCTGTAGCGCAGTTGCCTGGATATCGATTCAAACAAAGAGGTTATGGGCATGAACGATTATATCTCCTCAGAGGAGCTGTCGAGAGGACTGAAGCGCCGCATCATCGTTCTTATCGTTACGAGCACAATGGTCGTGGCACTCACATTCGGCCTTTCGTTCTACTTTGCGCTCGTCTCGAACGAAACGGCCGTTGCGAAACAAATGCCGGAGCTCTCGCCGCTCGTTGGAACGCTGAAGCGGATACTGCTCATCAACACGTTTGTATTCGCAGGCGTGATAATAGCTTCGCTCTATGCCCTGTCGTCACTGATTACTGCCCGCATGTTCCGTCCACTCGAATCAATGATGAGGGACCTGCTCACCATCGGAAAGGGGAAGCTTCCCGTACATCGGGAATCCGTTCGAGAGGAGCCGTTTGCCGGCTTTGAAGAGATGTTCGATACGGTACTCTCCGTGCTGCAGGAGCGCGAGCAGAAGGAGATCGAGGAGATACGCCAGTGTATCTCTATTCTCTCCAACGAACCCGATGGCGAACGGATCAGGCTCAAGCTGCGGACGATGCTTCAGGCGAAAGGCGCCTTAATCGGCACGAGCGGGGACAGCCCCGGAGAGGAAAAAACAGAAGCTGAAGAGGATGCCCTTTTCATGCAGCCAGTGTGACGGGAAATTGCCGTCATGTAGTATCGCTAAAGATTACGGCTCCGCAGCCTGTGCGGTGCATTATTCCTCTACGGAACATTCCGGTACTTTCAGGTTCTTCCGCTGCGATAGAAGCGTATTCACCGTTTCGATAAGATCCTCCGTATTGAACGGCTTCGACATCAAGAAATCGGCGCGGGGTGCCTCATCAAGACGCTCCTTGTCCATATCCCGCCCTGACAGGATCATGATTGGCGTATCACAGAAGAATTCCTGTCCCTTGAGAATGTTGCACACGCGGTAGCCATCGATCACCGGCAGCATGAGATCGAGTATGATGAGGTCGGGATTTTCATCCCACGCCTTGGCGATTGCTTCTTCCCCGTCGAAGGCGATGCTCACCTCGAATCCCTCGTGCTGGAGCGTAAACTGGATTATTCGTGCAAGATGCACCTCGTCGTCGACGACCAATATCTTTGCCGGCATCCATTTCCCTCTCTGTTTACTGTAATTAACGATAGTTCATATCAACACTCGCTACCGGTGATTATACGCATCCCGTACCGAAGAAAATTGTGTGCCACATCGACCTGCGTGCCGCAACCGTGGGCCGCCAATACCGGGCTGTCCGGAGGAAACGACCATCGGCACTATAAAAAAGTGCCGGAATCTATTTATCCACTCGACATGTTTGTCTCACATATGGTATAATAATTCTGTAGCCAGTATTGGATTATTTCGCTTAGCTACAAATCTAAATTAAGATTTACTCGTAACTATTTGGGGGTAAAAGAAATGGCTAGGGCAAAAGCAAACGCGTGGATTCTCATCATTGCCGTTGCGCTTCTTGTCGTGACCAGTTATTCAGCATTTAGCGACTCTGCGAAGGTCAAGAAGTACGTTACCCCGATGGAGGATGGTAACTACTTAGTAAAATTGAAGGTTACTGCCTCCGGTGCCGGCATTTACGCCATGCAGCTCATCGATCCGAAGGGAGCTATCATCAATGTGTATGCACCCAAGGGGTGGTGCGCCATCACGGATGGGGGCGATTACTTGGCACGCACCGGTGGCAATCCGATCGCATCGGGAAAAACGGTGGAGTTTTTGATCCATTCGAAAACCGATGATATTCAATACACCTTCACCGTGTTCGGCAAGATGGAGCAACTCGGCAAACCCGGTACGATCTGAAAATATGCATATGGGAATACAGGCCCAGGGGGATCGCCACACGTGAGGATGATCACCTCTGGGCTTGCTTTATCCGGTTAGCTGTGCTTTCCGGTCGATACGTACTTTCCCACATCAACGTCCCTGACGGGATTGTCGATAATATCGGCGATGATGCTTCGCTCGGCGCCCAGCTTTGCTTCCATCACGTTGAGATCGTATACGATCTCCTCTGTCACCTCCCGCCCCTCCGCATTCTTGAGCACGCGTACCCGCGGAAGGTCCCCCCGCTTGTTATCGACATCGACGACGAGGACCATCTCTCCCGTGGTGAGACGCAGGATGCTTCCGATCGGAATGTTCCCCAGCACGTAGAGAAATATGTCGAGATAATGCGGATGGAACTCCTCACCTCGCAGGGTGACCATCAGCTTGATCGCTTCGTAGGGGCTTATCTGCTTTCGGTACGGCCGCTTCGTGGTGAGCGCATCATAGCTGTCGGCGATGCGCACCATGTGACTCGCCTCCAGCATCCGGTACCCATCCTTCACCGCGGGATAACCGCGGAAATCGTACCGTATGTGATGCTCGTAGGCTACCCGCCGTGCCATATCGCCCACTCCCTCCTCACGGAGTATCTTTTCACCGTCTATCGGATGCATCTTCATGTATTGCCACTCGCGCGGTGTCAGCTTGCCTGTCTTGTGAATGATGGTTCGCGGTACGTACACCTTGCCGATATCGTGCATCAGGCCGGCGAGGGTGATCTCGTCAATCTCATTCTCGGAGCAGTTCGATTGCTTCGCAATCGCCGCGGCTATGACAGCCACGTTGACCGAATGCGAGAAGGTGTAATCGTCATATGATCTCAACGAGTTGAGCAGCAGGATCGACGAGCCGTTCTGATTCTCGTTCTCGACGAGCTCCAGAATCTTGTTGCCCGCCTGTCGGCCCTGTGCCGATGCGATTTTTTCGAGATTCTGCAGGACACCCTCGATAATGCGGTACATGGCGCTTTCTCGGTGTGGCGTATTCATGCGTTTTACGAACCGCCGCTCCTCCGTCTTCTCCGCGGGTGCATTCCGTTCGGGTATATGCTGTGGCACGATGGAATGGCCGTGTGATACCCGGATCATCTTTATCCGTAACCAGATCGACGATATATCGGCTGAACGATCGTCTTTCGAGGCGACGACGAGGAGCTCGGCCAGTGCCAGCAGCTCGTCTCTCAACACACCGTGCTGGATCTCGATCTCCCCGACCGAGAGCTTCCTCAGGGTCTCGCGCAGAAAATGCATGGGGCCACTGTCGGTCTTGACAAGGTCCATCTCGAAATTGAGGTGACAAATCTGATCCGAGATCAACTTGAGTTCGATGCATCTCTTCTGCTGAAGGAAGTTCGTTATGTGGCGGTGCGCTTCCTCCAGCATCGCCTCGATTGACGGATGTCCCGTCGGGAAGAGCCTGCACTGAAAGACCAGTTTAGAGAATGAGGCGATGAACTCCTTGAATTTTTTATATTCAGTCGGAAGCGCTTCGAGAACTACCGGCATTACGTACTGACCTCGCTTCTCACGGTTTGGGCGCAGGTGACCGTTCGGGTATTTGCAATTATCATTCCGGCCAGCGGTAATTATAAAAAATCCCATAACTGTTTGACTCGAAATGTGTTGATTTAACGGCACCGATCCGATATGCTTGATAAAAAGTGGCACAATGCAGTATCTTCAACCGGCGACATGGTCCAGATTCTACGCATAACGTTACTCGCGCTCTGCATACTTGTACAGGCATGTTCGTTCCGGGCGGGCAAGCAGCATTTCAGTGAAACTGATTTCATCGAACCGGTGCCGCCGGAGCGAAGCGAGGACATACAGCTCGATATCAAAAACCTCAAAAAGCACATTTCGGCAGATCCCGATAACGCAGCGCTCCACAGGCGCCTCTCGATCTACTACCGGTTCCTCGGGACACCGCGATCACGACTTCTCTCGATCGAACAGATCGACAAGGCGATAGAACTGGAACCCGATAACCCGATCAATCACGTCGAACGGGGACTCACGATGCTCGCCAGGAGCTTCATCGGTGAGGCGGAGACGTGTCTCAGAGACGCTATCAAAATCGATTCCGAATGCTTCCACGCCTGGTACCATCTCGGACGAATAAAAAAGGACGACTACCTGCGAACGATGTGTTTCCCCGATGATCTCAAAGCTGCGCTGCGGTATTTTCGAAAAGCGCATCTGCTGAAACCGAAGCACAAAGACACCCTGTTCAACCTCGCCTTTCTCCATATGTTCCGGTCGATGTTCCGCACGGCGAGGATGTACGCGGCGAAGGCGCTCGAGGAGTATCCGGACGATCCGAAGCTGCACCGTTTAATGGGGACAATGTTACTCCAGCAGGGCAAGCTCGAAGAGGCGCAGGAGGAGTTCGCGATCGCTCTCAAGCTGATGCATGAGGAGGATAGAACGGAATACGAAGACATAGCGGCCCTGCTGGGGCGGGAGGAACGCGAACTGTACGAGACTTACCCCGACGCCGAAAAACTCGGGTCAATCAAAAAGTTTTGGATAGAGAACGATCCGACCCCCACGACGGAGCTCAATGAACGGTGGCTCGAGCATATCAAGCGGGTCTTCCTCGCGCAGGAGCTTCTCACAAACGAGCGGCTCGGTCTCAAAGGGACCGATACACATCGCGGCAGGGCGGTGATAAGTTACGGCCTGCCGCATAAAAAGTATTACAACCTCGGCGCTCAAACCGACGGGCCGATGGTTGTCTGGCATTACAAGTACGGTCCCGATTCATTCAATCTCTATTTTCAGGACGAATTCCTCAACGGCAATTTCCACTTCCCGATCGAAAACCGATATTACGGCGAACTCTCAGTTATAGCCATGGAACGTTTCCCGCAGAGCTATGATTTCCCCATTAAATGTGACGAGTTTACCGCCTCGACGGGTTTCGGACAGGTGCGCGGATCGAAGGGGAAGACGACAATCGGAATCGCCGTCGCGATACCCGATTCCCTCCTCTCGCGGCGGCGCGACCGATGGGATGTGACATGGACGCTCTTTGACTTCGATCTCCGCAGGGTGCAGGAGGGCAAACGGACCTTCAGGCCGGACACGCTCCCGTATATTGAAAAATCGGGCTATTCATGCGGCATTTACACCTTTGACATCGAGGCTCCGCCGATCACCCTCGAGTCATCCCTCGCAATAGAACTGATCCAGGAGAACTGGAAACAGCGAGCGGTGATAAAGCACCCGATCATGATC
>CBFCXB010000202.1:0-5650 GCA_965601905.1 uncultured bacterium
TACGTTTCGAACAAGAGAACCATCGACGGTCGGGTCGTACGCGAGGGGGTGCGGGACCTGGAGGCGCACGATCTGCCGAAACAAGGTCGGCGCATCAGTCCTCATTAAGGGGGCGTACCTTGTCCGGGTCGCCGCGAGTGGCGTCCGAATGGAGATAACGCAATGAGCAAGATATTCGATGCGCTCCGTAAGGCCGAGCGTGAGAAGGGCCGTCCTGAGGTAAGGGTACGGCGCCGGAAAACCGCCGCCCACCGCATCGCGCATCGCGAGGAGGTGTTTTTTCAGGGTCTTGACGAGAACTTCCGCCGGTCCCTGCTCAGCCTGCGGAATTCGATAGAATCGGAGATGAAACAGAAGGAATCCCGGGTCATCATGTTTACGAGTGCGGTCAGGGGTGAGGGTAAAACGACGATCGTCGCCCATCTCGCCAGGATGCTGGCGTCGAGTGGGACGGAGAAGGTGATGCTTGTCGACTGCTCGGTCATGCGTCCGCAACTGCACGCTCTGTTCAAGCAGGAGAACGATGCGGGAATCGTCGATTACCTCTGTGGTACGGCGGAACTCGACAAGATCGTGAAACCGATCGAGAAGGGGGTGTTCGATCTCGTGACGGTGGGAACTCCGCATCGCGAAGATATCACGCAGCAACTCTTTCACTCCGAGCGAATGCAACTGTTCTTCAGACAGGCGGCCGAACAGTACAACTACGTTTTGGTCGATACCTCGGCGATTCTCGAGGTGCCCGAGACGTCTATCATCGGTTCCTACATGGACGGAGTCGTACTCGTGATTCACGCGGGGAAGACGAAACGGGAGGTCCTGAAGCGGGCAATGGTAATGGTGGAGAAACTCGACGGGAAGTTCATCGGCTCCGTACTGAACAAGAAGAAATACTATATACCTGAGTTTATCTACAGGCGGGTGTAGATGTCCGGCGGCACCTTCGACGAGCGGGACCCGTGCGCAGAGCGCGGGTCTTTTGATCTCCGCGGCGGGAAACCGGTCCGGGGGGCGTCTCCGGTGGCGGAATCGGGCGGTGCAGACTGCGCTGCACGGCTCGGCCCCGGCGTGCGTACCTTTCCCGATTGGTGGCCCGGGCGGTTTCATTCCTTTATCCGGACCTGCTCCGAATACCTCGTGGAACAAATCGGTGAACGGGACGTCCGGGCCATCATCCTGTCGGGGAGCTTCGCCTTGAACGAGGGTTCGGTCCTCTTCAGGGAGTCGGGCCCGCTTTTTCTATCCGACATCGATCTGGTGGTTGTTCTCGATTCACGCCGGGCGCACGCACGTACCTATGCACGCAGACATGAATTGGGGGAGGCCTGCGAGGCCCTCTTCCCCGAGGCGACCTTTTCGGGACACTTCGGGATCGGCATGTTCCTGCCGGGGGAGATGCGGTTTCTTCCACCCCGTCCCGGCGTGTACGACCTCAAGGAGCACGGGGTAGTTCTGTGGGGCGATGGGGAGGTTCTCTCTCTCATACCGGCGTACCGCGCATCTCAGATCGGCGGCATAGAGGCACTTGTTCTACTCGAAAACAGGATGCTGGCGCTCCTCGGTGTGTACCCGGGGACGGGGGATGCGGCACGGGATGTCTCCATTACATTTCCATACGAGATCGGGCGCGTGTATACCGATATCGCGACCGCGACCCTCTGCGTCGCGTGTACGTATCGACCAAGCTACGATGTACGTGTCCGTATGATGGAGGAGGGTGCGGACACCGGGCCGATCAACCGTCTCGTGTCCCGGTCCCTCGTGCCGCTGGTGGCGCAGTGGACGCGTTTCAAGCTCGACCCCGGCACGGAGCCCCGGGGGACGGGAAACGATCGCACTGAGCCGCTCGGTCTCTGGGAGGGAGCGGCGGGAGATCTGCTCGATATCTGGAAGCGAAGCGGTGTGTACCTCCTGGGTTCCCGTGGGGATGATGGAAATCTCCCGAACGCGGCGTCCCTCTTCCGCCGCCGCGCAAGGAGCCGCGGCCGCCTCGGCAACATGCGGTTCTGGCGCGAGCACCTCTCACATGTGCCACTCGCCGAACGGATTCGCATTGTTGCATCGATGCGTGGGGCGCTCCTGCGCGTCGATCCGCTCGATGCGATACGATGCGACGGCGTGCGTTTGATCGAGCACCGGATGCGTTGCGGCGCGGGTTGTTCCGCACCGCGACTCACGATCGTTGCGAACGATCCCGGCGAAAGGTGGGAATCGGCGGCGGTGAGGGCGCATGGTATGTGGGCGGAAATCGTTTTCGGCTGGAAGGGCGAGTGATCGGTTGGAACGAACGATCTTCATAATTATCGATGCACTCGGATTCGAACTCGCCGAACGGCATCGTTTTCATCCGGCGCACCTCGATACCCGCATGCGGCTTCGGACGGTTCTCGGTTTCAGCCAGGCTGCGCTTACGACGATATTCACCGGGTGCTCTCCGCAGAAGCATGGACTCTGGATGATGTACGCCTTCTCGTCGCGGTGTTCTCCCTTTTCGTTTCTCGACGTGCTGCCGGGGGGTGTTTCCCTCGATCGCCTGTGGCTGCGCCGTCTCGTCAACTGGAAGCTGAGACGTATCGATAACATTTCATCGTACTACAGTCTCTACCGGGTGCCGCGCGGCGTGATCCGCCATCTCGAGCTCCCCGCGCGGAGCAATCTCTTTGCGCCGGGGGGCGGCGGTGGGACAATGACGATCGTGGACGAACTGTACCGGCGGGGCACCGGTATCTTCGTGCGCGATTACCGGACGCCGGAGCGGCTGGCATTCACCGAGCTCGAATGCGAGATCGTCGATGGTGACGCACCGTTCTGCATACTGTACACCGCCGGACTCGATTCCGATCTGCATCGATACGGCAGCGCCGACGAACGTATAGCAAATCACCTCGCATGGTACCGGGAGCGTATCGAGTCGATCCGTTCGCTCGCGCCGCAGGCCCGTATCGTCGTTATGGGAGATCACGGCATGTGTGATGTTTCCTCCCACATCGATCTGATACCGATAGTGGAAACTCTCGGTCTCTCCATCCCGGACGATTACGTGCCGTTTTACGATTCGACCATGGCGCGGTTCGGGACCCGTACGTCGCGTGCGCGTGAGATGCTCGAGCGGTGCCTCTCCGATGTTCCCTCGGGAACCCTTCTCGACGAAGATGCTCGGGAGCGCCTCGAAGTCAGGTTCCCCGACAACCGGTTCGGCGACGTTGTGTTTCTCGCCGATCCCGGTGTCATCATTCTGCCCAGTTACATGAGTGCGGAGCCTGTGCGCGGGATGCACGGGTACCATCCCGATGCCCCGGAAATGTACAGCGTGCTATTCACCAATGCCGCCGATGCAGGCGGTCCACGGACGATCGGCGATATCGCAGCCTGGCTCGTGCCCGGATTTGAACCGGCGGGGGGGAAGGAACGGCTATGACCGTCGAGCGTGTCGGCCGGGCGATGTCGTGGAATCTCGTCGCGAAGATTGCACGGTTCACGGCCGCCCCCGTCTCGTACATATTGATCGTTCGATTCCTCGGCGAACACAACTGGGGCCTTCTCAACGTGCTGAGAACGATCTCCGGCTTCGCCTTCATCCTGGTGATGATGGGCGGCGGGAATGCGCTGCTCAGGTACCTGCCCGACCTTCGTGTCAGGGGAGGGATTGCCGGGTTCATGACTGTGGTGCGGCGGATCGCCCTGATTCAGGGTGCGGTGTGGATAGCGCTCCTTTTGGCTGTCCGGTTCGGCGGGCCCGCACTGGGATCGTTCTTCGGCGAGCATTCGGCTCGTTTTGTCCTCTACGTGCAAATCGCCGTTGCGTTCGTTGCGTTTGAAGTCCTGATGACCCTCTCGATGAACGCGCTGCAATCGTGGTACGAGACGCGGCGAATGAGCATTGTAATTATATTTGGAAACGTAAGTTATCTTGGTCTTATAATGTTGTTTCTCAAGTTTGGCTGGGGGATCCTCGGTGTGTTTCTCGCCGGGGCTGTCACCAATGCTGGTATGTTCGTGGCGTTGGTGCCACAGGTGCGCCACCTCATGGGCGCAGGGCAAGAGCAACCGGCTATTGCCATTCCCGGTCTTGGCACGGTGCTTCGCTTCTCGCTGCCGTTCGTCGCAACCGGTGTGCTCAATCAGATCGTGTGGCGGCACTCCGAGGTCATCTTTCTCGGGCACTACACCGGTGTCGAGGCCGCGGGCTACTTCGGGCTCGCATACCGGACGCCGCAGATGTTCCTCGAATTCATTCCGCTGGCCATATGGCCGATCGTGATGGCCGGCACGTCGGAGGCGTATTCACGGAACGCGGCAAATCTTCCGCGTGCAATCGATCTGTACTACCGTATGCTTTTTATGCTCGTCATGCCGGTCGCCGCCCTGGGATTTGCATTTGCACGGCCCCTCGTCCCGATCCTGTTCGGCGATGCGATGATGCCGGCGGCGCTGCTCACACAGCTATTGTTCGTTGTGTTTTCATACTCCTTTCTCTATACTCCGCTCAGCATGGCCCTCTATGTTATGGAGAAAAGCTGGGTTAACATGCTTGTGTTTGCATTTCTCGCTATCGTCAATGTGGGCCTGGATCTTGCTCTCATACCCCATTTTGGCTTGTGGGGGGCATTTTTTCCCGTTGCGTTCGTGTTGGTTCTCGGAGTGTTCGTGTTCTACGCTGTTCTCAGAAAGATACGGCCCGATGTTGTTGTTCCGTTCCGGTTCATAGTGCGATGCTATGCGGCGGTGGTACCCGCTTGCCTGCTGGTTTTCACCGCGGCGCGCTGGGACTCGATCGCGGCTCTGGTCGCCCAGATACTGGTCGGTATTGTGCTGCTGGTACTCGGATTTCGCTGGATGCGCGTCGTCGGCGAGAGCGAGAAGCAGCTCATCATGCGGCTGCCCATTCCTCTGAAGGAACACATTATCAAGGTGTTTTAATCAAGGAAGTGTCATGTATCGCGGGAAAACGATATCAGTTGTGATACCGTGCTACAATGAGGAGGAGGGCTTGAAAGGCGTCATTCCCTCCATTCCGGAATCGGTCGATGAAGTCGTCGTTGTGGATAACAATTCCACCGATGCCACCTCTGAGATCGCCCGCAGCCTCGGTGCCCGTGTCGTCTTCGAGAAACGAAAGGGGTACGGAGCGGCATACAAGACTGGGTTGTCCGACGTTTCGGGAGAGATCACCGTGACCATGGATGGAGACGGCACCTATCCCGTCGAGCAGATCGAGGAGTGCATCGATTATCTTCTCGACAACGATCTCGATTTTGTTTCGGCGTGTCGTTTTCCGCTGCATGATCCGCGGGCGATGAATCTCTCGAATAAGATCGGCAACTCGCTCCTCACGCTCGCGACACTTCTGCTCTTCATGCGCGCCATAAAGGATTCGCAGTCCGGGATGTGGATATTCAAGAGTGCCATCTATCCCGAGTTGACCCCGAAGAGCGACGGTATGCCGCTGAGTGAGGAGATAAAGATCGCCGCCATCAGGAATCCGCGGATCACATTCGGCGAATACCACGTCAATTACCACCCGCGGATCGGAGAGGTGAAACTTCAAAAGTGGCGTGATGGTATGTTGAACCTACTCTACCTTTTGAAACTGAGATTCACGCCGCGGTGAGAGCAGGAAAAGGGAGCCCGCGCATCGATACATAGAAGC
>CBFCXB010000203.1:0-5647 GCA_965601905.1 uncultured bacterium
TCCTCGGCAAATTCTTGGAGGACGGCGTAGGGCAATCCGAAGCCGTAGCTGTAGCGGACGAGCACTCCCGTGGCAGGCTCCCATTCGGCACGTTCGCGCACGGGAGTTGGCGGTGGGGGGGTTGCCATCTGGTACAACCCGATCTCGTGAATCCGCGTCTTCTCCTCTTCGGTGAGGCCGATGGGCAATTGCAGCTCGCCCTCCTGCTGTGCCTCTCGTTGAGATTGAACGGTGTCGATTTGGGCCAGAGCGTCAGCGGGTATCATAGCCGTTGTACATATGGCAGCTAGAAGTCCGATGCTGAGCAGGAATGAAAATACGCCTCCACAAATCCTCATAGTTGCACCTCCAAAAAGATACCAAGATAGGAAAAGGTTATAGGTTTTTGATTATTTTAGCATTAAAGTGTCACGATATTATCACGAAAGGGACCCTATTTTCACCGACCTAATCCTATGCCCTATGGATCGCTCCGCTTTTTGGGGGACTATTTTGGGGATTGGAAATCTCGCCGCTTTGAATCACGAGAATCGCATCGAGACATCTGCTTTTCGGATGAAAGAATATCCGCAAAAAGCACTTGAATTATACTGTCGTCGCATTCTATAATCATTTCCGCATTAAGTGGATTACTCACCAATCGATTCCATCCGATGTGCCCTCCAGCACCTGAAGTACAGGGAGGTGAAACAGTATGGTATTTGAATATGCGGACACCATGGCAGCTGATCTCGCGGGAGCAATCACTGCAACAGCTATTTTCTGCAAGATCGGCATTACGCCGATTTGCGGCGGTTCATCACCTGAGACGATCTCGGGCTGTGTAACGTAAAATAGGCGACCGAACTAAGTCACTATTTTTTCATTAGGAAGTCGTTCTGACTATCTCTTGATTCCTCTGGGTGTCGGGGGGCGCATCAGGTGAAGCTTCGGGGGAATCGAGAATGAGCGCAAGTCCCGTTGCAAACAGCCCGCAATGTTTTCTTCATCCGAAGGGATATTCTTGGAAACAAGTTCGGTGTGCCCCCTGATACCTGTATCGAGGAGGTGAAGCAGTATGGTATTTGAGTACGTTGACACCATGTCGGCTGATCTGGAGGGCGCGATCACGGCGACTCTCTGCAGAATAGGCGTGACACCGATTTGCGGTGGCTCATCGCACGAGACCATATCCGGCTGCGTGACCTAGAATGGAAGGAGTTGATTACGCTGTTTCATGAGGCCGAGAAATGTTGTTTCGGTCTTGTATTGAACAATCGAGTTGTCTTGTAATCATTCCGGCATTCAGGGGGCACAGCGGACGGCGCCTCGCAGTTCCGCATGTATCGTAACCGGAAAGATTGAATCCTTGAAAATACCCTCCATACGGTTTAGAATCCGCCCCGCAGCAGGTGGAACATAATGAATTGCAACATCCACACATGACATGCGCGGGAAAAAACGTTCGATGATGAATATACTCGATAACATCTTCCGCCTCAATCCGGCATTCATGATAAAGCCGGTCGATGAACTGACGGAGAAGCAGAAGATGAGCTTCCGGCGCATACTATCCGGTAAAAATGTACACAGCCTCCTGCATGCACCCCGGGAGGCGAAACTGTCGGTGAAGGCCCTGAACCGGGAGTTGACCGAATTTCTCGAATATCTCAGGGCACCGCGGAGACTGACCGATCTCCCGGAGAGATTCAGTGAAGACCCGGAGCGGGAGATGCGTCAGCTGATCGTCCAGCTCGTGCTCGACGGCGTTCTGGAAATACGCTCGAACGGCGATTTTATTAGCGGCATGGAAGCTGTCAATACGGTGCTCTCGCCGGCGAAACGGGTGGCGGACCGGGATGTGACCGGCGAGCGGAACGACATGTACCGCATCTCGAGAGCGGCGATCGATTTCGCCCTGGTCTCGCCGTACAAGCACCCCCGGGACCTCTCATGGATTCTGTACAACTTCAACCGGATACCGATGAACCGGTATCGCCGCCGGCAGCTTCCGGACGAGGCATCCGTTCTTCGTTTTCTTGATATCAATGATGACGGAAGTTGGGGCGGTATGCCGGAGGCGGTCCGTCCCATACCGCCCGAGAAGGATGATGAAGGGGAGTATACGGCGTTTTACCAGATCTGGAGATCGTGGAGGATCGGCAGGCGCAAGAAGGGAAAAGAGGCGCTCGGGTACAAGGTCTACGTCTCCCCCCTTCCCGATGATATGGCCGTGATCTTTAAAATCATGCGGGAACGGCTCGTGGATTCCGGCGCCCACGCAATGAAAACGGGGCGCGTGGTTTCCGCGATCCTTAGACCCGATAAGCTGATCGTCTATTTCAGGGACATCTCCGGCGCACTGGCGTTCGCCGAGAAGATCCTGGGCGATACGATATCGTTCGCGGGGCACGGCGTTCCCTTCACCTACCAGCTCGACGGCGGAAGCAGTTTGGTCAGCGTGGGTGTCGATCCCCCCGGGAAATTCGGGATCGAGAACAGCTGGCGCCGCTACGTAACCGACAAACTCGCGCTTGCCATGCAGGGTGCGCACCGCGCGAACGCCGCGGATATCATGGAGTTTATCCGGATGTACATGAATATGTTCGGTGTGGACATAGACGAATGGCGCCCCGTGAATAGAGACTGGACGATGGAGTTCGACCTCGGCCCGAAGTAAGTGAGCATCGACACGTATGACCGGTACGACCGGCAAGAAGGACAAGCGCGTCTGGCGGCTCGCCTCAGATGTGGTGATCCGACCCGTGACCGAGATGCCGAGCGAGACGGTCGAACAGGTGATGCAAAGCAAGAAGAATCCCGAGAACTACTTCGGCATCGAACGGAAGAAATGCCGGGCGCCGGCCAAGATAGTCAACAAAGACGTTGTAGATGTATTGAAGGCGTTCGGGGAAGCGGGCGCAACCTACGAGGACGTGCTCGAGCACTTCCTCGAGGAGAGAAACCTCAAGTGGGAAGAGCTGCATAAGGGCATGCACGCCATGGTGAGGACCTTCATCAGCAGCAATTTTCTGGTCGAGGGCAAGAGGGCGTCCGGCGATGCCTCGGAGGCGGTCGAGCCGAGCTTCCGGGAGGGCGACCGGTGGCTCGACTACCGGATTGTCAAGAATGTGCATGTCATCATAGATACCGAGATCTACCAGGTCGAGCATATCCCGACCGGTGAGACGAAGGCCCTCAAGATCACTCAGAGATCATTTCCGCGCAGGGAGATGAAATCAAAGATATTCGAAAGACTCGAACACGAATTCAGGACCATCGAGAAAATGAAACATCCCTACATCGTCAAGATCTATGATTACGGTGTGCACGAGGGACGGATGTACGGCATTCTGGAATGGATCGACGGGCGCTCCGTATATTCGTACGCCTATGAATCGGGGGACGACGCCCCGGATGACGGTCTGATCCTGAGGCTTTCGGTTGAATGTCTCGAGGCGCTCGATGCAGTTCACACGGCGCGGTATCTCCACGGTGACGTCCATACGAGAAACTTCCTCGTGAACAGGGGGCGTGTCTGTCTCATAGATTTCGGATTGTCGCGTCCCATAGAGATCGACGAGAAGGACGCCCACACATACGTCGAGGGGGGGGTAGTGCGGTTCATGCCCCCCGAGTACGTCGCGTACAAATTCGAGAACAGGAAGGGACTGTGGGGAAGCGTTGCGGGGGAGATCTACTCCTGTGGTGTGATGATCTTTTCATTGTTCACGAAGACATATCCATATAAGTGGTCCTTCTACCGCGAAGATTTCATGAAGAGCATACTCAATGATCCGCCACCGAGTTTCGAGGAGTGCGAGCGCGCACCCCGGCCGGAGCTCGAGGCAGCCCTGCAGCGGGCGCTGGAGAAAGAACCGGATAAACGGTATTCCACGGCCGGGGAATTCGCCGCAGCCTTGCAAAAACTGTCCTTTCCCCGCGGGAATAGGGGTGAATAGCCGCATTCCGGCCGTTTCGGCGGCCGGGATCGTGCACGGAAGGCGAATCTGATATGAATACACCGTCCTGGAAAGAAAAGGCACTGCGGGGCCTCGGACAGCTCGCCGATTGCCCGTATGAGAATTTCAGGGTGATACACAGCACCCCGTACCGCTCGCTCAACAATGGGGCGACCGGCATCGCCTACACATTCTGGAAGGCCGCATGTGTCCTCGATGATCCCCGCTGGCTGCACTATGCGCGGTTGTGGATAGACCGGACCATTGAATCGCCGCAGGATGAACGGGTCGTGGGGCACGCGGAAGACGGCGGGGACACGATCGAGATCGAAGTGGAGGATTCACTCTATCACGGCGACAGGGGTGTCCAGTTCGTCAAGATGCTCATATCGTACGCACAGGCGGACGACTATCACCTGAACAGGTTCCTGCGGAGATACGAGGAGCCATCGGCCGTGAAACCGGAGGTCCAGGATCTTCTCCAGGGTATACCGGGACGGCTGGTTGGTCTTACAATTCTCTACGATGAGATGGGTTACGATTACCTCAAGGAGAAGGGGCGGCTTGTCGCCGATGAATTGCTGGACACGGCCGATCTGTCCTCCAAGAAACGCCGTGGGGAAACAACCATTACCTTGGAATGGCGCACGGGCGAGGTGGTATCCTGTATTCTCTCCTGTTCTGGTCGAAGGTCTCCGGATCCGCACTTCCCGATCGCATTCACGAGGAAGTAAAGAAGCACGCCGCGTTGGGGGTGGAGCACGAGCACGGTCTCAGGTGGCCCATAGACGAGAGAAAAGACGACCGGTACCTGGACAGCTGGTGTCACGGCACGCCCGGCCAGTTGCAGTTGTGGTCGCTCGCCTACGAGCTCTACGACGATCCATTCTTTCTCGAGACGGCCCGGAAGGCGGGAGAATTTCTCGTACACCGGCAGGCCTACCGGCTCGGGCATCTTTGCTGCGGCGCGGCCGGCGCCGGTTACGCGCTTCTCTCGCTGGGAAGGATCGATCCCGGCGGTCCGTGGATCGAGCATGCCGTCAGGTGCGCAGGCGTGGCGGAAACGGCAAAATTGGTCGCGCGATTCAGGCTTGGTCTCTATACGGGAATGGCCGGGGTGGTATGTCTCATGCTCGATATGATCAATCCACGGGAAGCCCGTCAACCCGCGTTCCAGGGGTAATCATCACATCTGGGAAATGCACGAAAGCGCATCATATCTATCTGGAGAAACTGTCCAGCAATATCTCGTAGAGTCTGACGCTCGGTTCGATGATTATTTCGGCTTTTCCCATCAAGCCGTATTTGAGTGGTATCCTCCCGCCGTCCTCGTCTTCGATCCAGGGATCCTCCATCATTACTTTCACCTCGAAGGCCGAGCGTCCATGCGAAATCGTCGGGGTCGAAGCGATCCTGTTCATCGTGCCCTTGAATACCTTGTATTCCCTGTGTGGATAGCCGTTCAGAAAGATCTTGGTCTCCTGTCCCCGGCGAATGTCCGTGATGTATGCCTCATCGATATTCACCGTAAAGACGAACTCATCGAAGCAACCGATCTGCATGGCCGGTTCCCCTCTTCCGGCCATGGTGCCGACGAGTCGTTCCGGCTCGGCGGTGAGAACGATCCCGTTCGCGGGGGCACACACAACGGTCTTCTCCAGCCTGCCCTGCGCCCGCTCGAAGGCGCTCTTGGCCAGTTCGAGGTT
>CBFCXB010000204.1:0-5631 GCA_965601905.1 uncultured bacterium
CTGCGGTTGAGCTGGACGCGCGAGGAGGTCGACGGGCGGCTCAAGGGGATCATGAAGGCGATCCACGAGCAGTGCGTCGAGTACGGCAGGCAAAAGGACGGATACGTCAACTACGTGAACGGTGCCAACATCGCCGCTTTCCTCAAGGTCGCCGACTCGATGATCGACCAGGGCGTCGTGTAATAGATACCTCCCACGCGCCGCGGACCGCGGCCGCTCGCGTCCCTCGAGCGATGCGGCCGGCGTAAAAAGCGTCGATGGGAGTGTAGTGGCGAGGTTCCGGATACGAGCCGGGAGTCCCATTCGGGGCCCCGGCTCGATCTTTGTGCGGAACAAAATTGCCCTGGATTCGGTATATATAAGTGGTTATTTTAAAGGGAGGAATGAAGATGACGGGAGGTGCGAGATGCTCAAGAGGCACGTGTTCATTCCCGTTGTAATAACCTTTGTTGCAACGGCATTCATAGTCATTTCCTTTCTTGTTTTTTTCACCCGGGGCAAACCCTCACTGATCGGGAAGAAGCTCACAATCGGGGCGTTCCTCATCTACCTCACCGGCCTCGTATCGTGCGACCTGATCGATGGAAAAAAGACGCCGACCTGCTACGTTCCCCTCCCCCCGCCAAACGAGTTTCATGTCGTCGAGCCAAGCCCTGATAAAAACGGCATCAACATCGATCTCACCTCCGGCAACCTCGTGAGAGGCGTAATCGAGAGGCGGGAAGGAGAGGCATTCTCCTACCGGATCGATGACGAGGTCGCGCTCGAACGCCAGCGGGACGATCTCGCGGCGGCGGACGGCGCGTTCGACGAGTACGCAGAGGATTTCGAGGTGATGATCAGGGAAGACCTCCCCACGGGGATGTACTGGATCCATTTCTTCGATGTCGACTCCGCCGATCAATCGTCCGATTGCAAGCAGTGCAGGGCTTCATACAGGCTCAACATCATGAATGGAGAAACGGAGCGCTGATTGAAGCCGAGTCTACCCTATATCATCTTCGAGACGACGCCGGACTGCAACCTGAACTGCCGGTTCTGTTACAACGTGTGGAAACGGCCGGGTGTCCGTTGCCCCGAAAGCGGCACGTACCGTCAGGCGATACGTGCATTGAAGAAAATGTTCAGCATCGCCGATGTGGAGCACGTGACAATGTCTGGGGGTGAGCCGTTTCTCTGCGAGCGATTTGCCGAGATCGTTCTCTTCTGCCGGATGAAGCACAAGGCCGTCACCGTGTTGAGCAACGGCAACGCGGCGGTACGGAGCGACTACGAGGCCCTCGTCGGGCTCGGTGTCGATCTCTTCGAGTTTCCACTGCATTCGGTGGATGCCCGGACGCACGATACTCTCACCGGCGTCAGCGGATCGTGGCGCAAGGCACTTCGGTCGATCATGGACATTAAGTCACTCGGTGGCGAAGTCGCTGTCGTCTGTGTGATCACCAAGCACAACGTGGCCGATGTCGAGAAGACGCTGCGGTTTCTCCACGGCATCGGTATCCGGAGCGTCATGCTGAACAGATACAATATCGGCGGTTCCGGGCTGCGGGATGCGGCCGGCCTTCTTGCCGGCGGGGACGCGCTGCGCGAGGCGTTCCGCGCGGCCGACCGGTTGGCCGGCTCGCTCGGGATCGAGATCACATCGAACGTCTGCACGCCTTTCTGCATTCTGAATCCGGTGAACTTTCCGCATATCCGCATGTCGGCATGTTTCCCCGCGAGCATAGAACGGCCGTTCACCCTCGACACGGCGGGGAATCTCCGGTTCTGCAATCATTCCCCCGTCGTGATGGGGAATATCTTCGAGGACCGGTTGGAGGCACTACTTTCATCGCGGTACCTCGAACAGTGGCGGTGCGCCGTGCCCGACCACTGCGCGGAATGCGACCTGTACACGAAGTGCTACGGCGGATGCCGGGCCGCCGCAGAGCAACTGGGCCTCTCGCTCTACCACCCCGATCCCGTTCTGTATGGCATTCCACACTGAAACGTGATATACCCTATTGGCGCGAGAATTCCACCGGTTGAACCGTGCCGCCGGGCGCGGAAAACAATGTCTCGCGCCTGTTTCGAGGACGCATGATCGGGGAACACGCAGGGAAGCGCGTGATGCACCATACAGACGCACGGCGCGATGAAGGCGTCGCCGCGAAGCTCTATTACGTTCTCCTGGCCGCCGTCGCGGCGCTTGTAATTGTCTTCGTCGTCACGGCGGACTTCGAGATTATTCTCTCGATCATTCCCGATGACGCGGGATACTACTTCGGTATCGCAGAGAACGTGTCGAATGGAACGGGCGAGACCTTCGACGGATTGAACGCGACCAACGGCTACCAGCCGCTGTGGATGTACCTCCTCGCCGCATCATACCGCATGCATGCCGCCGGGCCCGAGACGATGTACCGGGCGATGCTCGTCCTTCAGGCGATCCTCCTCGCGGCGGCGGCCGTCCTGCTGTACCGCTTGTGCGTACGGTTCTTTCCACCGCGCATCGTCCTGCCCGGCGCGATGGTGTTTCTCGTATTCGTCATGATGCCCGCCGTGAACGGTATGGAGTCTGCGATCCTCATAACGCTCCTCGCCGTACTCGTCGTGCTGGGATGGAAGCTCCAGGTGGCCACGCAGGCATCCTTCACGCGGGACCTCCTCTTCGGGCTGGTGGCGGGACTTGTCGTTCTCGCGCGGCTCGATATGATATTTCTTCCGATCGTCGTGTGCACGCTTGTTCTATGGCGTGGGATCACGGGGAAAGCGGACCGGGGCGGGTACGTGTGGAAGGCCATGACGATAGGTCTCGGAACGGCGCTGATCGTCGCGCCGTACATTATGAGAAACTACCTCGCGTACGGCCGGATCATGCCGGTCAGCGGAGCGCTGAAATCATCCTTCCCGCGGATTTCGCTGTCGGGGTACGGATTCTCGCGAATGGCGCTCTATGATCGCGCCGCCCTTGCCGTCGCGCTCGTGTACATCGCCTGGATGGTGGTGAGGGTTCGCGGGTGGGGAATGGCGGAAAGGCGCCGCCGCCGGACGGTGGGTGATGATACGGCGGTGCGCCCGGATGATACGGCACGCCCGGCGGCACGCACGGCGTCGAGCTTCGGCTATTTCGAGATGACCGTGGCGGTGCTGTCCGTAACGGCTCTCCTGCACTTCATTCATACCGTTCTCTTCATGAAGTGGGCGGTCTTCAAGTGGCATTTTCTCGTATACTCGTTTGTCGCATCTCTCGCCCTCTGCGTGCCGGTGGCGCGGATTTTCGGGCGCGCGACCTTTGGGTGGTTCCGGAGAGTCTACTGGGCGTGCATTGCCGTGCTCGCCCTCTTCTGCTGTCTCGTCGTGACCCGGGAGTATGGCGGCCGGTCGACCGAGGTGTGGGGGGTCAACTCGTACCGGGCGGCGTGTTGGGCGCGGGAGAGCACCGAAACGGATGCGGTCTTCGCCATGAAGGACGCGGGCAACTTCGGCTACTTCAGCCGGCGCTCGGTGATCAATCTCGATGGGGTGGTAAACAGCCTGGCCTACCAGGAGGCTATTCACCGGCGGGGGCTCAACGCCTACTTCTCCGAGATGAATGTCGATTACCTCGTGCAGCACGCCTTCTGGAACCGGGATGATATCAACGACGGCACGTACGATGTCTTCGAGACGAGATACACGAGCCGTCTCTACGGCACGGAGAGCGATCCGGTCTCTCTCCGACGGGAGTGGGAGGTCTACCGGTCCGAGCCTTACTACGACGGGCCGTACCGTACCGTTTTTCTCATATGGAGATTGGGGGGGTAGCGGTGATGGTGGATGGCGCCTCGAGGGTATCGTTCGCAGACCGCGGCGGCCGGCGGGTGGTGACGGTATCGGGCCCGCACATGGACATGTGCGGGCTCCGTGATGATACGGAGACGTTCGAGACGCATTTCAGCGTCGAATTCCTGGAGCTCCTGCTCGCACTCAAGGGGCCAGTATATTTCAAAGACGAGATCAACCGCTCCGCGGTGCCCGCGTATATCGAGGAGCCGATGCGGGAGATGTTCGGCCCGATCGCCCGGCTGGGCGGCACGGCGATCATGGACTTCGGGTGCGGGGCCGGCGGGTCCACCGCGTGTCTCTGCCGGCTCGGCGCGACCGAGGTGCACGGCGTCGAGATCGACGGCGCCCTCGCGCGGCTGGCGCGCCTCAGGGCCCGCGACAGCGGCATCGGCGATGCGATCACGATTCACCACTTCGAGCGCACCGATAAGCTCCCGTTCGATGACGGCGCATTCGATATCGTGATATGCAATGCGGTCCTCGAGCACATCCACCCGCGGTTGCGGGGCGCTCATCTCAGGGAGGTGTGGCGGGTGCTGAAAGGCGGCGGTTTTCTCTTCGTCTTCGAAACACCCAACCGTCTCTGGCCGATCGACAGCCACACGACGGGACTGCCGCGGGTTCCGTACCTGCCGGTCGGGCTCGCACGGAGATACGCCATTCGCTTCTCCCGGCGTGTCAGCCGGGATGACAGCGTGGAGGAACTGATCGAGCGGGGAATACGGGGTGCCACCTACTGGGAGATCTCGCGGCACCTCGCGGGGGGGCGATACATGCCCAACAACGACATCGACCGGTATTTCGGTCACGCCCCAGCCTTCGAATCACCGCTCAAGCGCTCGCTCAAGGCGGCCGCGCGCGTCGGGTACCGGCTGCTCGAGGGCACGGTGTGCAGGGCGCTGCGCGTGCCCGTCGCCGCGCTGCTGCCGGGGCTGTCGCTCTGTTTCAGGAAGGAGTGAGACTGATGATTCGGTACATTCTCGCCGCTGCATTTCTTGTCGCCGCCGGTGCCGCGCCCGCCCACGGCGGGTGGTCCCTCGAGGTGGAAAGCGGCATCGTGATCGGCGGGTACAACGACGTACGGATTCCAAACGAGACGGGCACCGACATATCGCTGACGGACGATCTCGAGACGGACGCCTCGCCCTTCGTGCGCGTGCGTCTCACCGCGATCTTCGCCGACCGGCACGTTCTCTCCGCGCTCGTGGCGCCGCTCCGGCTCACGGCGGAGGGAACCACTGACGGCGCCGTCATCTTCGATGACGAGGAGTTTCCCGCAGGTGCGATGCTCGAGGCGCGGTACCGTTTCGATTCGTACCGGCTCACCTACCGGTACCGCTTCCACCGTTCGGAGCGCTTCACGGCGGGAGTGGGGGTCACGGCGAAGATACGCGATGCGGCGATACGGATCGAGGGGGCCGGCAGGGCGGCCGAATATCCGAACACCGGATTTGTGCCCCTGTTGAATTTCAGGCTGCGGTGGGTGTTTGCGCATAGCCTCTCCCTCATACTCGAGGGCGACGCGTTGGCATCGCCGGGGGGACAGGGACGGGCCGAGGATGTCCTCGTCGCTCTCCGCTATGATCGGGGGCGTATCGGCCTCTCGGCCGGGTACCGCGTGCTCGAGGGGGGCGCCGACGTCGATGAGGTATACAACTTCGCACTCCTGCACTACATCTCCGCCGGGGTGACCGTGTCGTTTTGAGCTTAAACGTATCATGACGACCGAAGGGGATGCTATGGATAAGAAATTGGATTTTCGCGTCAACGACGAGCGGACGGCTTTTGGGCGTTTTGACCCCGGTCGGTGCAATGATTCGTAGT
>CBFCXB010000205.1:0-5616 GCA_965601905.1 uncultured bacterium
ATGAACACCGGTATCCAGCGGAGCTCCTCCACACCACCTGGAGCTTGGACCACAACGACTCCCGTCACGAACTACAAGCGTCGCCCGAAGAAGAACATGATCGACATCATGGCGGCGCACGCCATTCCCTACATCGCCACCGCCTCGGTGGCCTACCCGCAGGATATCATCGCGAAGTTCCGCAAGGCTCGCGAGATCAAGGGGACACGCTTCATACATATCCTGGCCCCGTGTCCGACGGGGTGGAAGCTCGCCCCGGAGCTCTCCGTTGCGAGCGCGCGCCAGGCCGTGACCTCGAAGGTCTTCCCGATACTCGAGATCACCGAGAATGGGAGAAAACTCAGCGTGTGGAAGGATTTCGAACCGACGTCGTTTCGCGACTATATCGCGATGCAGGGACGTTTCCGTCACCTTGGGGAAGACGAGATCGCCGAGCTCGAGGCGGAGAACGAAGCAAGCTGGCAACGGCTTCTCGCCAAGGAAAAGATGCTGGCGAACCTCCCCGGTCTGGAGTCGTAGCGGACCGGCCGCCGGTTCCCCAGCGTATGTCCCCCGAAGTGTGCCGCCGACCCGGCCCCCTTGCCCGGTGTCCCACGATTGCAGAATCCCATTCACATTGTGCACTGGGAGCGTGCAAAAATCCCCGCGCCCCTCTCATCGGCTGATCGGCGTGCCGTTGCACGTTATTACCGGCTGTTCCTTTTCATAAAGCAGAAATATTCAAATAAATCTTATCCTTCCTGAAGCCCGCCTCGGACAGCCGCTGATGTACTGATTGTACTGGTAAACAAATAGATAGCACCCTGCCCATCCTCGCCCGGGATATCTCGACGCCCCCGCCGGCACTGCGCATTTTTACGCGACAGCTCAAAGGCACGGTTTTTGCGTGAATGCGGGTGGAGCATGCAACGTTTGGAGAGGCAACCGGCTTAAGGCCGATGAGCACTATGCTCGGAAAAAAGAACGGATTCTCATTTTTAGCGGGTTTCACAGAATGGCAGGAACCATGTTGGTGTGTAGAATGAATAGCAAGAAACTAACGGACGAGGGCTTCACATTAACCGAGCTGATGATCACCATTCTGATACTGGGGCTCGTCACCGCTCTGGCACTACCGACGTACGGCCGGTTCATGCAGGACTGGAAGCTGAACGGCGAGGCGGATCAGTTCGCCAGCGCCCTGAGATCGGCGCGTTCATCGGCGGTCCTCAAGAACATCGATGCTGTGTTCACATTCGATATGGCCAACAACACCTATTTCTACTTTGAGGACAATAATAGAAACGGCGTCCGCGACAACGGCGAATACCGGAGCGACGTGTTCGAATTGTACAACGGCATCGTGATAACCGCGCATACACTCTCCGCCAAGACGCTGACATTCGGCCGCATGGGAAACACGCGGGAGAGCGGTTCGATCACGCTGCGGAACGTCAACAACAATGTACGAGTGATCCGGATATTCGGTGGAACGGGAAATGTTTCGATAGATTAAACAGGGAGCGATACTCATGTTGCAGTCCCAGAAAGGAATCGGCCTGATCGAGATCATTATCGCAATTCTGATCTTCGGCATCGGTATAACGGCGGCGATGCGAACATTGCCGGAGAGCAATACGGCGACGACGCGTTCCCGCAATCTCACCGTTGCGACGAATCTGGCGCAGGAGAAGATCGAGCAACTGATGGGGACGCCCCTTAATGACGCCCAGCTCTCTGCGGGGAATCATACCGATCCCCTCAATCCGATTGAGCGAATTTTCACCCGTACGTGGAGCGTAACTGACAATGTGCCCCTGGCCGACATGAAGCATGTCACGGTGACGGTGAGTTACACTTCGGGCAGCAACGACAATTCGGCGACGCTCACCACGTATCTAACCTCGAGGCGGTAATTCCCGATGAGTACTCCGAACAGCAAGAATCCGACAGCGGGATTCACACTGGTTGAAATACTGTTGAGCATTCTGGTGCTGGGATTCATCCTGATATCGGTAACGGGCATTTTCATGCTCTACCAGAAAGGTTCGGCGCAGACGATCGACTACGCCGAGGCGCAGCAGAACTCCCGGATCGCGCTCGATTACATCACCGAGCATCTCCGGCAGGCGGGGTCGCAGACCGATTATTTCCGCGGGCAGCGTCCCATCGTGCACGCGGGGCCGTACCAGATCGCGATCAACGCCGATATCGACAACGGGAGGACGATCGACGGCCAGGGCCCGCTCACCGCGATAAATCGGGCGGTCTTTCCCAACAGGGTGCCGCCGTCGGGAACGGCCATCTACGCACCGACCTCGGATTACCAGTCGGATGCCGAGACGGTCGTCTTCACGCTCGACTCGAGCGTCGACGGCGTGATCTCGAGCGCCGACCGCGGCGACGACGCGGTCGAGAACGGGCGCAACACGAACCTTTTCGTCCTCAAGAAGGTCGTATGCGGGTACAACGGAGCCGGCAGCAACGAATTCCGGGAATCGGATCTCGCCATCGTGCGGGGACCGAACCTCGCTCCCACGTGGATAACGCCCCAGCCACTGTTCCTGTACTTCTACGATCACGACGAGAATCCGTCGACGCCGGACCAGCTCTGGGGAGATAGTGACGGCGACGACATGCTCGACGCCACGGAGATCACCGGGATCGGGCCGATGCCGAACAATCTCCTGAGCGCTATCCGAAAGGTAAAGATCACGGCGATCGCCGAGTCGAATACGTACAATAAACGGTACGAGACCAACGGGGGGTTTCTCGACGTGACGATGACCTCGGAGATCTACGTGAGGAACGCGACGCGCACGAGCGCTATGATTTATGGCAAGGTATTTCACGACGTGGACTCGGACGGCGCAATCGATCCGGGAGAAACGGGAATCCCCAACGTAGAGATCCGCCTGGCCGGTCAGAACCGCAATGTTGTCACCGATAATTTCGGGCGGTTCTTCTTTCCGCTGCCGGCCGGCGATTACTCCATTCAGGAGGTCGATCCGCCGGGATACACCTCCACCACGGGGAATCTCGTCTCCGCCACCGTCGTGGCGGGCCAGACGCAGGTCGTCAATTTCGGGGATATCTCGACATCGAATATCGGCATTATCGAGGGTACCGTCTTCGAGGATCTCGATCAGAACGGGGTCAAGGGCCAGGACGAATCTGGTCTCCCCAGCGTCCTGATCTCGCTGGATACCGGTGCGCAGATCCTCACGGGCAATGACGGATATTACTCGTTTATCGCCGAGGAGGGCACCTATACGGTCATCGAAACGGATCCGGCCGGTTTTTCATCCACGACCCCCAACTCGGCCACGGCGCATATCGTTGACAACGGTGATACGGTGACGGCCAATTTCGGCGATTTTGCGGGAGCTGTCTCGGGGATTCTCGAGGGATACGTGTATCTCGATGTCGACGAGGACGGCAGCCGCACCACCGGTGAGGAGGGGCTGCCCAACGTCACGATCAGGGTCTCGAACGGCGACACGACCAGGACGAATGCGAGTGGATACTACCGGTTCAACCTGGAACCGAATACATATTTCGTGACGGAAACTGATCCGGAAGGGTACACGTCGACGACCGTGAATACGTACGAGAATATCGTCATCACTCCCGACACGACCGTTATACGCGATTTCGGTGATATCCTGGAGACCCAGCAGGACTTCGTCGAGATACACATCTCGAACACGGACCGTGTTCTTTCCGTTACGACGGCAAACCTCTCCGAGGACGATATGTACGATCAGGATATCGTGCTCGGCACGGCCCTCGCCACCGGCATCGGGAACATGCTCGTGTTCCATAACAACTGGCAGAGCTCCACGACGCCGATCGGCGAGCTGTTCGATCATGATCCGACGTACCGGCGTGATGCGGGTCACAATATCAACACGATGCGCAGGTTCGACTTCTCCGGGGACGGCACGATGGACGTTCTGAGCGGCCTCGACAACAGCACGGGCAATAATCTACAGCTCTGGTTCACGAAAGCCGATGGCCTTCTCGGCGTGACCCCCGACATTGCGTACAATACCGAGGGACTCACCGAGGTCATGGATTGCAAACTCGTCGATTTCGACCTTGATGGTCACTTCGATCTCGTTGTCGGACTCAAATCACCGATTGGATACATCGGCGCATTGGAGATACTCATAGGCAACGGTGGCGGGGCATTTTCCTCCCGGCAGACCGTCACGACGGCAGGCTTGGAGACTGTAGTCGATCTCGGGGCGGTTTGGGCCGTCGAGACGGGGGATATCGATGGGGACGGTGATCAGGATATCATCGTCGGCTCCCATACCAGCGGCTACACGGGGTACATCGATATCTATATCAACACGGGGTATGCATCGAGCCAGTTCGCCTGGCATTCGCGTTACATATCGTTCGGCGCCGTCAATGATCTCAAGGTCGTCGATATGATGGAAGACGACGGCGATGACCCCGACATCCTCGCGGCCGTCAGCTCCGGTGCAGGCGCAGGATACGTCGAGCTCTGGCTGAACAATGGCAGCGGGACCTATGGAATTCCGGATACCACCGGATACAGCTTCGGTTCCGATATAACACCGATGTGGCCCGATGACGGCCTGTACGCAGATGGCGAGGCCCTCAGCTTGGCCGTACTGAGCATCAACAACGATATCTTTCCTGATGTTGCGTACGGCACGAGGAGCTCGGTGTTCTACACGGGGGATATCTATATCCTGCCGGCGTTCGGAACACTGCCCACAAACGGGATCAAGATCAACACCACCGACTCGGGTGAAATAATCACGATGGACGTGGCTGATTTCAACAAGGACAACAGGCCCGACATCGTCGTCGGGACACGGTCCTCGGCGACGCAGGGCAAGCTCGTCGCCTTTTTCGGCAGGGAATTGTAAATCCCCGCCGATAGTATATGAAAGGATTGGTACGGTATGCATGGAATCATTGAGAATCTCAAGGAGAAGAGCGGTAACATACTCGTCGTCACGCTCCTCATCCTATTCGCCATTTCGATTATCGGCGCGACACTCGCCATGGTTTCCTCCATGGATCTCAAGATAGCGGGGAATCAGCGGATGACGACGCAGTCCCTGTTCGTGGCGGAGGCGGGACTCAATGAGGCGATACACCGGCTCTCGCTTCCCAATCCGACGAACATCGCGGTCGGCGGATGGACGGGGAACGCGGCGATCAGTGACAGTGAGCCTTACGATCCGCACTGGACGGCAAGCATCTACCTGACGTCTCCGGGCTCCGCGCCGGCGAGCAGCGGGAGCAACTACTCGACCGGCACGATTCAGGACGCAAACCAACCGTACCTCGAGTACAGCGAACCGAGTGGGACGGACGGCGTGCTCACGATCGTGCACAAGTGGCGGGACCGGGACGGGGACAATGCGCGGGACGCCAACGAGATCGTGCGGTATGATCCGCTCCAGATTCCTCCCGAGAATTTCAACTCGGGCTTTCCCGTCGAGGTGATCACCGTGGCGGGGAACCGGGGGACCGGCGAGCGGACCATTCAGGCCGAGGTCACGAAGCGGACGATAATGGTGAGGACGCTTGGAGCGCTGTACATAGACAAGGCCGTACGGCTTATCGGTACGTGTTTTTTCTGTGGATACA
>CBFCXB010000206.1:0-5595 GCA_965601905.1 uncultured bacterium
GGGCGAAGAAGGCATGAGCGCATCCGTGTCATGCAGTTTTCAGATCACCGGCAATACCTGTTCGTACTCGGCCGATGCGAGCGGTTCGGTGGGGGTAGAGTCAGGCTTTTCATGGGCCCTATCGAATGCAAGTACTTCCTTCATGATCGAGGTTGTCGCTGACCCGGGTGATTCGGGTTCCGGATATATTCACGTTAGTTGGAGCGCAAGCGGCAGTGGAACACAGGATGCAGTGTGTGGATCATGCGGCGGGGGGGAAGGATATATATGTGTCAATGGGACATCACATGAGCATATTTTGGCGCGTTGCGCCGGTCCGACGAGTGATCACTGCAGCAAGATAATCGGACCTATTTATAGCGGTGACATCGTAGAATACAAGATTGATTCCGCCGATCTTACGACTACGAGTGGAAGCGCTGGCAGTAATGTCAGTTCAACGGGATGCAGCAAGTCCGGTTCCGGCAGTACATCCATAGTATTTACGCTGTATCAGGAGAACGAACATCCTCCTCAGTCGGTCAGTATCTCATGTGAGACCATCGGATCATCGGGAGTGGCTACGGAGTATCGGTACACTTTTAAAAACGAATCCCCCGGTCCGGTAACACTGACAAAGTTCTACCTCGCCACGATGGATCTGGAAGCGTTGAACTATACGAGCTGGATCGCCCCGGCGGGTTTTACCGCAACCGTTGCCGATTGGGCTACGTTGGCCGGTCAGTACGGAACGAGTACCATGGCAACAACACTGGTCTTGACATCGTACGGTACGGTGCCTTCGGGGGAAACATGCAGCAGTTCCGGCGGGATAGTATGGACCGGGAGCATCGCGCTCGATCCCGACCAGACAGCAACCTTCGGATTCGATAATCCACATGCCCCTGTCGATATGGAATGGTTTGCAGAGCACCCGGATGCGTCCAATTCATCACAGGGCTACGTGGATCAGCCCGTCGCTGGTTCCAACAGGCACATACACGAACGGATTCGTATATGGTCCGGATTCGCAGTCCATCTCTGTCGAGTCCTCGTCCTGGGGAGCAATCAAGTCTATATACCGCTTCACTACTGTCCCAACGTTACTTGAATAAAGTCAATTGGTTACGATTTGCCTCCTCCAGTTTTCTGTAGTCGTAATGCGAAAAAGCCTGTTGGATAGGGATTTTCTCGAAAAGCGATACGCTCAAAATCTGTAGAATTGTGTAGAGGCTCAGGTCCAGATTCAGACGTTTCTTGACGATGGCGACAAGCACATAAACGGATATTGCTATCCAGATTTGCGTCTTTACCGCATTCTCGGAAGTGCCATAAAACGCCTTTATTCGAAGATGCTGTTTGATCCATTTAAAAAACAACTCCACGTGCCAGCGACAACGATACAGTTCTGCAATTGTAAGCGCTGGTAGAATAAAGTTGTTTGTCAGAAACAGCAACCGTTTGTTTTTCTCGGTATCGAAGTAGCGAATGCGCCTCAGTTTCTCCGGGTAATCTTTTCGTGCATAAAAACCTCTGAGTACAACAATCTGATCGCGTTGCACACTCGTTGATTTATCTACGGGTTGAGAGTAGAGACGTTTAAAACTGAAATTGCTTTTGGCGAGGGTAACAAAAAATGCCAAGGATTGATGCATCGTGTACAGACGGACATAATCTATATAGGCACGATCCATGACATAGAAAGCACCCGGTTCCATAATAAGATCATCGAGGATATTGACATCGTGAACCTTGCCGTGAGTGATAATAACAACGCTGGGAATACTCCCTCGCAAATCCAGGAGCGTGTGCATCTTCACAGCTCCTTTTCGCTTTCGAAACATCGCCCATGGAAACAGCGACAGACACAGATCAATTGTCGTAGAATCGAGAGCATAAGCCGTATGATCCAATTCAACACCAAATGTGTCTTTGGCGTAAAGGCTTCTTGCTTGGCAAATGAGTACTTGTGCAAAATCGGCGTAGATGCGCCAGTCTCGTACCTGATTAGCATTGGCCAATGTGTTGCGGGAAACTCTGCCGCGGATTCCCATGTGATAAAGTTTGGGTCGTGCCACTCGAAGGCATGCCTGGATATCTCTGAGACTTTCACGATAAGTGAATTGGGCAAAGGCCATGCAAAGGAATTGATCCCAACATGAAAAGCTCTTAACCTTGTGATTTCCCCTGTAGCGCTCAACGCTTTTCCTGAATTCGTAAATGGGCAAAAAGTCCATCAGTTGGGAGAAAATCGTTTTCCCAGAATTCATAAGCCATCTCCTTCCGTTTCGCTACGGAAGTATGGCGGAGAGATGATTCCGAGTTCAAATCGATAAATAACATTTTGACCCTTAACGGATGTTCATTTATACTATTACGCGATTTTCAAAAACCAACGTTGGGACAGTAGTGTAACAATCTATGAAAGAACCTAACCCATAGACGAGAATTCTTCGAATCCTCGATATTGACCTTTCGGCTTACGCCTGATAGACTCTTTCTCGGAGGGCAATATTCCAAAACTCGCCCTCAGCTAAGTGTGGAATGTAGGATGAAATGCCTATGTTAATATATAAACCGCTTAATACTCAGAGAGTAGGTGTTTATGGATTATTGCCACAGAAGGTGTGGGTGGTTTGTTGTGCGCATTGTCGCTACAATTATTACCCTCCCGGCACTGGTACCCGCCGTAGCGAATACTATGCCGCTGCAACGCGGGCTATACGATCCGGAGACAGGTCTCTCAACTACACGTAGTCACCAAATACCGGTCTTTCCCGAATGGTTCGGTAAGGGACTCCGGCCTCTTCAAGCGATATCGGGCGAGGGACGGGTTATCGCCCTCCTCATCGATTTTCCGGACCGGCAGGCCAATACCCAGGCGCGACCCGACTCCTTCTACAGGGAGCTGTTCTTCAGCCAAGGCGTCCACCCCACAGGCAGCCTCCGCGACTTCTATCTTGAGCAGTCATACGGCGCCTTTAATATGACCGGAGATGCGTACGGTTGGGTTCGGACCTCGGACGATTATTACACCACCTATGACGATGGCAACTACGGATTTGCGGGCGGGGCCCGCGGGGTATTTATAGCAGCGGTGCTCCTAGCCGATCCGATCGTCGATTACGGGCTTTTCGATTCCGATGGTCCGGACGGCATTCCGAATTCCGGAGATGACGACGGTTACGTGGATGCCTGCCTGATCTTTGTTTCCGGGCTGGGTGGCCATGATACCTATAACCCATCAGACATTTGGCCCCATGCCTGGAGTATCGAACCGCCTATCGAAACCAACGATCCCCGTACCGGCGGAGGGTTCATTCTCGTAGAGTTCTATTGCATGCAGCCCGAAGTCATCTTGAATGCCGCCGGGGACGACACCCTGGATTCGTCCATTGGTGTCGTGGCCCACGAGTATGGGCATCTGTTGGGGCTCCCGGATCTGTACGATGGATCGCATCAAACTTGGGGCATAGGGTACTGGGGACTCATGGGATATGGCTCCTTCGGAGCCCTGAGGACCGGTCCCTACCATTTGTCGGCATGGAGCAAGGTGGCGCTCGGCTGGGTAACGCCAATAGTCGTTACCGAGAATATGTTGGATACAACAATACCGCCAGTCGAAACCGAACCGGTCATCTACAAAATCTGGCGCGATGGGATTCCTGGAGACGAATACTTCTTGCTCGAAAACAGGCAAAATCTCGGTTTCGACACCTTCCTCCCCGGTCACGGATTATTGATCTGGCATATCGACGAGACGATGTTTCCTCTCCGCACCGTCCCGCAAACGGTGGCAACGACGGCCGGGGGCTGGTTCCGCGTTGCCCTCGAGCAGGCGGATGGGAGAAACGATTTGGCCACGTATTTCGAGCGTCCTAAGATAACCTACTACTATCCCGAGCTTGGAGATGGAGCAGATCCCTTTCCAGGGGACTCCCTGAATACAAGCTTCGATGGATATTCGAATCCTTCCAGCCATGATGACAGCGGCCTGCCAACTGATGTGAGCGTCGTAGATATCGCGCTCGAGGGTGACGACATCCGATTGAGCATCGTGATCGATTCCTCAACCGTGGCGGTTTACTTCAGCGACTTTCGCGCAAACATAAGAGATGGCGGCGTGGAACTCACATGGGATGTCTCCACGGATGAAGCTATTGATGGGTTCAAGCTCTATCGGAGACAGACAGGGATTAGTCAGGATATATCGATCACCGCCAACGGTTTGATTCCCCGAGAGAAAAGACGCTACGTCGATAAAGACGTCCAGCAAGGTGAAAGCTACCGTTACGTGCTTGGCGCCGTCAGTTCTGATGGGTTCGAATCGTGGTCGCGCCCTATCGAGGTGTCGATGAGAGCTTTCGCCCTCGTGCTGCACCAGAATTATCCCAATCCATTCAATCCCACGACCACGATTTCATTCTATCTTCCCGAAGAAACCTGGGTCAATCTGTCGATATACAATGTGGAGGGCAAACTCCTCCGGACCCTCAAGGATGGAATGCTCCCAGGAGGACTCAAGAAAGTTGGGTGGGACGGGAAAGATTGGAGGGGAAATCCCGTCAGAGCGGGCATGTACTTTTACCGGCTACGGGCGGAGAAACATATACTTGTAAAAAAGATGCTTCTCCTCAAGTAGCTCGAACACTGCCGCGCTCCCGGCCGATGGATTTCGAATTCGACTCGACGGGATATCAACGGTTCTGGTACGCGGATAGGAACCCATATCGATTCTGGTGGTCCGTGAAACGGAGAGTTCAAAACAACCCAGGAGAGTTATTATGAGGATCTCGATGCTCTGTCAGACCGCCGCCATCATTCTGAGTTGCACACTCCTCGTTACACCCGTCACCGCTAAGACCTGGTATGTTCCCGGAGACGCCGCCACGATACAGGAAGGGATCAATTTGGCCTCCGCCGGCGACACCGTGCTTGTTCTTTGCGGGACCTACTACGAGCATGACATCAGGATGAAATCAGGGGTTTGTCTGCGGAGCGAAACCGGAGACGCCGGCTGTGTGACAATCGACGGGCAACAACAGAGTAGAGTAATTTATTGCCGGTTTGTGGTGAGTACGCCTCGCATCGAGGGATTCACGATCACCGGGGGTTTTGCTTCCGAAGGCGGTGGATTGTACTGCCTGGATGTCTCCTCTCCGTCGGTTAAGAATTGTGTCATCACCGGCAATTCGGCCTCCGGTCGTGGTGGTGGTGTGTATTGTTACGTGAGCTCTTCACCGACGTTTGTCAACTGCACCATCGCGGGCAACTCGGGCGATTCGGGCGGCGGGATTGCGAGCGGAGATAACTCCTCTCCGACACTCACCGACTGCTCGCTCTCAGACAACACGGCCGGCAGCGGCGGTGGGATGTACTACTACAACTTCTGCACCCCCACATTCACCAACTGTACTTTCTCCGGTAACCGGGCCAACATCGGTGGTGGCTCCACCATCTCCCGCGAGTGCACCGCTACGCTCAACAATTGCACGTTCTCTAACAACTCCGCCGATAGTAGAGGCGGCGGGATGCTTACTTCCTTTGGGGGGTCAGCCTCCCTCGCCGACTGCACATTCATCAACAACTCCGCCATTTCAGGCGGCGGAATGTGCT
>CBFCXB010000207.1:0-5586 GCA_965601905.1 uncultured bacterium
AAGGTGGGATTCTTTCTCGAGCAGCACCGTGAAATGCTGATGGTAGACGATGGCCATCTCGAGGCGCTCAACGATCTTCGGCCCCGTCAACCGCACTACTTGAAGCGCAGCAAGAGAAGAAACGGAAGTCTGGTATCGAAGTGGAATCTCGTGGTACCCAGAGAGGTACTCGAGCGTTCGTGGGCGGAGGTGCAATGAGAATTTCGCCCGCGAAACTAGCCACGGTGGCGGAATCAACCGGGTTCAGGCCGGATATGATCGAAAAGGCCGCGCACCTGCTGCAGCTACTCAATGCGCTGCGCAGCCATCCTTTCTTGAAAGGCAAGCTTGTGCTCAAGGGTGGAACCGCTCTGAACCTGTTCATTTTCAACATCCCGAGGCTTTCCATCGACATCGATCTGAACTATGTAGGAACCGAAGACAGGGCGGCGATGCTTATCGAGCGTCCCAAGCTTGAACAGGCCGTGCAGGCGGTTTTCTCACGAGAGGAATTCGCCGTCAGGCGCATGCCGGAAGAACATGCAGGCGGCAAATGGTCGCTGCGATTTCCAAGCGCCTACGGCCGGTCCGGCAACCTCGACGTGGATATCAACTTCATGTTCCGCGTCCCATTATGGCCGGTCAAGGAAATTGATTCACGGCAGCTCGGAGATTGGCAGGCCAAGAGCCAGCCGGTATTGGATATCCATGAAATCGCCGCCGGTAAGATCGCAGCGCTGCTATCGCGCCGGCAGGTGAGGGATTTGTTCGACTGTCACCGAATTCTCCAGATAAATAATCTCGATCTCGATAGATTTCGCATTGCGTTCGTTGCCTATGGCGCGATGAATCGCAAAGACTGGAGAACGGTTTCAATAGATGATGTGAATTTCGAACCCGAGGAATTTTCCCGACAACTCATCCCGACCCTTCGAATCAACGAACAAGAGAAGCAAAAATATCTATCGGAATACGGATCGAAACTCGTTGCCGAATGCAGGCAGATGCTAACCGCTATTCTCCCCTTCACGGAAGCCGAGCTGGATTTTCTGGATTTACTGCTCGATAAAGGAGAAATCGCCCCGGGCCTTCTGACTGACGACCCGTCTCTGCAAGATCGCATCCGCAGGCATCCGCTTCTTGCGTGGAAAGCCGTCAATGTTCGGAGGCACAGAGGGGCTGGCATGATGATAGATTCGCTATATTAAGCACCTGGGCTTGAGCATTTTACGCATCACGCGTTACGCATTATGCGTAACGGCTCGCCATGGCCTGTAGCGTGTTCACGGCGGCGAAAGCGCTCGTTCTGGCCGGAACGATCAATACGGAGATAAGGAGGGCGGCAAACTCTCATCCGGCCGGCTCCGCGGCCGGATATTCCTACGTTTCTACGGGGCGGATTTCTATGGAATGATCGCCGTCTCCCCTTCACCACTCATCCGCCCCGAGATCGTAGAACTCCCCCTTCGGGCGCTCCTCGCAGTCGAAGTCCTGCTCTACCGCGGTCAGGGCCGTTCCCTGATCGACGACCACCCCGATCGAATCGGCGAGCCGCAGGTCACCCGCCGCCGCATCGACGAACCACGACAGCTCCGCGTTTTCGACATTCGTCTCCTCGACCCCCGTGGCCCCATCCAGTGAGATAATCGGCGCATTGGTGAGGTTGTTGATGATCGACGCATATTGCGTCCCGGCATAGCGATACTCGATCGCCGCGGAATAGCTTTCCACCCAGATGGTGTTGTTGTAGATGGATACATAGGAGGCGGACTGGAGCCTGATACCCGCTTCGTTCGTCGCGTGGACCATGTTGTTTCTGATTATGCCCTCCGTATACGAGCCCGCCCCATTCCCCAGACCAAGCCCGATGCCCTGGTCGCAGTTGTATATCGTATTGTGCTCCACCAGCGCGTCGCTCGAACTGACGTAGAAGAGGATCGCGTAACCGGTGATATCGCCTCCGGGGCCATCGATCCCCCTGAAAATATTGTGATGGACATTCCAACTGACCGCCTGGCGCGCGAAAATCCCACCCGTATATGTCGACGGCGCCTCGCCGGCGGTATACTCGAAGAGGCACCATTCGACGACTCCACGATCCGTCCGCGTAGACACCGCTGATTGATCGTCCACCCTGATCATGAACTCGTATGCATCGGCGAACCGGACATTGTGCACCAGGGCATCGTCGGAATCATGCCGAATTCGGAGCGCCGCACCGTTCACCCAGCCGAGCGTGACATCGGCGATCGTGAAATCAGTTCCTTCGACCATGCAAAGTGCCATCTGGGAGCCCGTCATGCCATCACCCCGAATGATTGCGTCGTCCCTGTTCCCCGACGCGCTCCGTATCGTGATACTGTCGGCTTGGATAAAGAGCATCTCATCGAGCTCGTAGACGCCGTCTGACAGCATGATCGTCACGTTGCCGCTGCTGTTGGCGACACCGATGGCATCATTCAACTCGCTCCCCGAACCGACCTGTATGACGGTGTTCGTCGGCACAGGCAGAGGCTGGAGCTCGCAGTACGACGGCTCCTCGGGATCATCCTTTTTCGGATTCGTCGATGAGTCGGAGCACGACATGATAAGCACCACGCTCAATAGCAGCAGCAAAATCCAGATAAGGGAAGTAACGGACCACGAACGCATTCTCGAAGCGCTGCTATCACGCATGATCAGTTCCTTCTTTCATGAAAAATGTTGTCCGCCGGCAGCTGCAGAAGCGCCCTGCGCCGTACCGGCGAACCGCGGCAAGCGGACGGCTGCGGGCCGCCGCCGAGCCACGATTGGTGGCGAGAATCGAGCTTGCTTTCGGGGCAGCGTACATTGATTGTGATGCGCTGTCAAGGCAGATCGGCACCGTTATTGGCACCGTTATCGGCGGATGACACCTATGAGCCGGCACAGATTGCACCGGGACATAACGCGATTCGACTATCGCTTTTCCAGTAGATCCACGAAGTGCTCCAACGTCAGCAGCTTCAGATCTGGCTCTCGCTCTATAAACGGCTCGACATCCTTCACCGCCGCGCTCCAATCGATCGCACCGAGGCGCTCGGAGATCACGCGCGCCCAGTTCTTGATCGTGACCTCGGGACCATTCCAACCGGTCTGTCGCAGTGCGGCATTGAGAAAGGGGATATTCGGCGTAGGCCACGCGGGATCGGAAAGGTACCAGAACAGGTCGTAGAGGTCCCGTCCCTTGACGTACGAACGCGCCAGGACGGCGTGGAGCTTTCCGCTGAGGAACGATGCCCTATCATAATGGTGGAGGTTCAATACAACATACCTGCGGACGACCGTCGTCTCCGTGATACCACCCTCGGGGGGATTCGTGTCGATATCGATTGTAATGGAGAGAACTTCGTTGCTATGTGGAGACAAACCGAGCTCGTGCAGCAGGCCATGAAAACGAATGAACGCCGATTTGACATTGGATTCATCGCTGATTTTCGCGTCCACGGCATAGGCCTCGGACTCGAACGATCTGCACACCTTGTCGACGGCCGCACGGAAATCTAGCCGTGCGCCGGCATCCGCCAGAGAAAAATCGAGTTCCTCCGAATAGCGCGGCAGCGCATAGAGGAATCGCAGTGCCGTACCGCCGTGGAAAATCCACATCCGAAAGAGATTGCTCTCCTGGAGTAACTGGAGGATCCTCGCCTGACAGTATTCACGAACAATGCTCCTCGCCCTGAGCGCATCGGGCGCCGCTTCAACAATCTGCCTGATCTGCTCTTTCATGATCAGATTTCATTCTCCCGGATTCGCTCGATCCCGGCAACCGCCCTTGCCAGCTTGCCGCTCCCGCTGGCCGCGGCTCGATCGAACAACACATCCATATCGAGGCTCTCGACATTCTGCAATCTCAATTCGCGGATATACCCCATATTATCCGAACCGGCGGTCAAATACAGAAGATCGAGAAGCGCCTTTTCGGGCCGTGCGACGAATGCGGATTGTCCGCCGCCGACATTGATCAACGAATAATCTGAAAATAGGCTTGTCTTGATGTGCCGGTACAGAAAGACCCCAACGGGCGTATCATGCGTTCCGGGCCTGCCGGTTGTGACGCTGGTGACCGACGGAACATACTCGGGAATCAGCGCGTTATACGCGAGGGCCGACTGCAGGCTCACGTATGATGCGCGCTTCAGCCTGTTTGCCACGACAAACGGATGCAGCGGCGACTTTCTGTACTGATCGGCCAGGGCGTAGAGCCCCCGTCGAAGCTGGATGAGCTTGCCGGCATCGACCCATCGAGACAGCTGCTTTCCAATGTCTACCGGGTCGACGTCCCCCGAGGCCACCATTCCGGAGTGAAAAAGTGGTTCCTGACCGACAATATTGAGCAATTCTTCAAATTTCATGGTAACAATATACCATTATTGGTATATTGTTGCAATGAATATTCAATCTATGCATGATGCCCCTTCTGATTATCATCACTTCAAGTCCCTCGGCCGCGTGCATCACTCCTCCACCGGGAACGTCATCTTCCCCGTCCACGCAAGCTCCGGCGTGTGCCGGTTGATGTAGAGGGCGAGATCGACCGCCGCCTCCACGGTCTGTATCGTGCTCGCGAGCGGCCAGTCGGGATCGAACTCGTCGTCGACCGTGTGGTAGTCGCCCCCCTTGAAGAAATCGCGCATGTGGTTCGTGCCGCCCTCGAACTCCTCGCCGGCCGAGATCCACAGGGCGGGGATGCCGCGACGGGCGAAGCTGAACTGGTCGGCGCGGTAGAAGAATCCCTGATCGTACAATGAGAAATAGCTGTACCGGAGCCCGCGCGCGGCGGCGATCTTCCGGACGATCCCATCGAGCGTCGAGTACTTCGCCCCGACGGCCATGATGTCGCGCGAACGCTCCCAGACCGGCGTCGATTCGTAGTTGATGTTGCAGACGACGCTCGCCGGATCGATCCGTCCGGCGAAGTAGCGCGAGCCGAGGAGCCCCGCCTCCTCCGCCTGGCAGGCGAGGACGATCACCGAGTACTTCAGCTCTTCGCGGCGCGCTGCGAGGGCCTTCGCCGTCATGACCATCGCCGCCACGGCCGAGCCGTTGTCGATGGCGCCGTTGTAGATCTGGTCCCCCTCGAGCGATGCGTCGCGCCCGAGGTGATCCTCCCCGAGGGACACGTCGCGCCCGAGGTGATCGATGTGCGCGCTGAGGACGATCGAGCGGCCGGCATACTCCGGATCGGCGCCCGGGATGACGCCGACGACGTTCCGTGTCGTAAATTTTCTGAATGCGTTCCTGCCCGCGATCGTGACGTCGAAGCCGAGATCGACCGGCCGGAAATCGCGGCGCTCGGAGCGCGCATACAACTCGTCGAGATCCACGCCGGCGGCGTCCATGATCTCGCGGAGGCACTCCTCGCGTATCCATCCGCGGAATGCGAGATCATTTGCCAGGGACGACTCCAGGTACAGCTCCTCGCCCGACCACGAGTTCCGCACGACATGCCACCCGTACCCGGCAGTCTCGGTCGTGTGGACGAGGAGTATCGCGCGCGCGCCGCGGCGGGCCGCCTCCTCGATCTTGTACGTCCAGCGGCCGAAGTAGGTGAGGGCGGCCCCCTCGAAGAGTGTGGAATCGGCCCCG
>CBFCXB010000208.1:0-5540 GCA_965601905.1 uncultured bacterium
GTCGGGATTCGCCGGCGAGATCGGCCATACGCTGATCCAGATCGACGGCCCCGGGTGCAGTTGCGGCCGGCGCGGGCACTTGGAGGCACTCGTGGGCGCGGCCGCCATTGTCGAGCGGGCACGCCGCGCGATGGAGAGCGGGAACAAGAGCGTGCTCCGGGATTTTAAAACAATTACAGTGAAGGATATCAACGACGCCGCCCTCACCGGCGACATTCCGGCCATTGCGGTTCTGGCGGAGACGGGACGCCACCTCGGTTACGGACTGTGCAACCTTGTGCATCTGTTCAATCCCGAGGTCATCGCGGTCGGGGGAGGCATCGCCGCAGCCGGGGATTTCATTCTGGAACCGGCTCGGGAAACGGTCAGGCAGAACGTCATGAACGGGCGGCTCGCCGACGTACGGATCGTTCAGGCGGAGCTGGGGAATACGGCTTCGTTCACCGGAGCGGCACTCCTCGCCGCCGAGAGGGTACCCACCTGGTGAACCGCGCGCGTGCGAGCGAAGGTGAACCTGGCGCGTGCGAGCGAAGGTGAACCTGGCGCGTGCGAGCGAAGGGGGCAATGAGCGTGAGGGTACAAATCGACACTGACGACCGGCGTCAGGGCGGGCTGCGCGATGTTCCCCGATCAAGCTTCCGCATTCCGGGAATACTTTTATCGCTATCGTGTTTCACCATCCTGCTCTGCGCGCTTCTCGCTTCAATCGCCTCGTCGCGCCTCTCCGCCGCTCGTGCGCCGGAGGGAGCCCGGTCCGGCGACACGACTCTCTATACCGTGTCGGCGGCAACACTGCGATCGGTGCTCGAGGAGGGCCGGCGCATCACCTATCTCGAGGGAGGCGTGACGGTTCTGCACCGTGCGGCGGTCATCAAGAGCGGCAGGGGCAAACATTACGAAGACGCGCGCTACACGCTGCTGCTCGACGGTGTCCACGGCCGTGACGGCACGCTCGAATTGTGGGGGGATGCGGGTGAGTACTATGGCGAGTCGAATACACTCATCGTCGCGGGGAATGTCCGGATGGTCGACGAGGGGTTGGAGATCATCTGCGACCGGGCCACCTACGACCGGGGGCGGCGCATCGTGATCCTCACGGGAAATCTGAAGCTCTCCGACAGCACGCGTGTGATGTACGCGGACAGCATCTACTACGATCGTGACGCCGATGCCGCCGATGCATACGGAAACGTCGTTCTCATCGACGAGGTTGAGGACTACTCTATCGCCGGCCGCCACGTGCTGTTCGACCGCGTGAAGAAAATGGCGGTGGTCGATGATCATCCGGTTCTCACGTACGATCTGCGCGCCGAACAGGTCGGCATCATAACAAGCACACTGATGCATTTCGATGTTGAGGAAGAGGTCGGTGTCGCCACCGGGGATGTCAGGATGAACAAGGGGGAGACGCATGCGGAATGCGATTCGGCCGTCGTGTGGAACAACGAGACGCTCATCGAGCTGTACGGTGAGCCCCGCGCGTACAATCGCACCTCCGGCATGACCGGCCGCACGATGTACATTCGCTACAACGACAGCGGGGTCGAGAAGGTCATCATCCCGGATGACGGCCGCTTGACCGAGAAGCCCGGTGAGGATTCGCACTGGATGGAGGATTCTTGGATCCAGGGTGATTCCATTATCATACATATCGCCGAGGAACAGGTGGATTCGGTGAGAATCATCGGTAATGCACGGTCGATGTATTACCCCATCGAGGGGGAGGAGAGGAAGGTGTCGAATGATTTCTCGACGGGAGACACGATGTTCTTCCGCTTCCGCGGCCGGGAACTCAGCTATGTGCGCATCGCCGGCAAATCCACCGGTGTGTACAACTTTCTCAATCTCGCCGCCGGAGAAACGGTCGACAGTCTCGCCGCATCGATCGATTCCGCCTTGGTGTACCGTCGATTCAGGGCGCACTCCGAGCGTGTCCGCTACAGCGCCGATGTCATAGAGTACTATGCCGATTCGGAGGATTTGAAACTCGACGGCAACGCTGAGCTTATCTACCAAAACAAGAGCCTCGGCGCCAAGCGTATCGATTTCAACTCCCGCCTGAACATACTCGAGGCCACCGGCGATCCCATCCTCGAGGAGGATGATCAGAAGATATACGGGCTCGTCATGGGATACGATATGGAATCCGAGGCGGGGCTCGTCGCCGACGGCTCGACCAGTTACGAGCAGGGATTCTACCGCGGCGAGAACATCTACAAGGTGGGAAAAGATATCCTCAAGGTCTACCACTCGGTCTACACGACGTGCGAAAACAAGCGCCCCCATTACTCGTTCCGCTCCGGACGGATGAAGGTCTACCTCAAGGACAAGATCGTCTCGGGGCCGATCACGTTGTGCATCGGCGAGGTGCCGGTTTTCTACCTCCCATTCATGGCGAATTCACTCAGGCGTGACCGCCACTCGGGGATCCTGCGGCCGAACTTCGACGTCGGCATCGATAGCCGGGACGGGAGGTTCATCAGGGGGCTCGGCTACTACTGGGCGACCAATGATTACACCGACTTCACCGTGACGACCGATTTCAACGAACGTCAGAATTTCAGGGTCTTCGTGAAGAACCGGTACAAGGTGCGGTACATGCTCGATGGCAATGTGCAGTTCAATTACCTGCGGAATATCGCCTCGGACGGAAACGAGTGGACTTTCAAGTCGAATCACCGGCAGAGCTTCGGGAAGAACACCACGCTCAACAGCAGTCTCAGCTTCGTGAGCAGCGACCGGGCGCAATCGGCGGTGCACAGCGCGGAGGATGTGAAACGATTTCAGGACCGGCGCATCGATTCGCGGATCAGTTTCAGCAAGCGCTGGAGAGGGACCAGCCTCGGTCTCTCCGGCAGCCGGCTTCAAAAGCTCAACGTCACAACGCCGACGCAAAACCGCGTGACCGCCACGCTACCGTCCTTCTCGCTCCGCTTGCCGCGTACATCGCTGTGGTTCGGCGCCAAGCACGAAGAGGGGGAGCAGGGATTCTGGGAGCGGGTGCTCAGCGGCTTCACCTTTTCGCCGAACATCAGTGCGAGCCGAAAAGCAGAAGAGAGCGAAGCGCGGGAGTTAGCGACGCTGAGCGCCAGGTCGGGGACCGGTTTCGGGCGACAGCTCAAGCTGCTGTTCATCAACCTTTCCCCCTCGGTAAACATGGGATGGAGCTACTTCAAGGTGCTCCATGACCGCATTCATCCCGACTATGCCGATCAGATCACGAGGCGCGGCGACTACAAGAACGACTTTTCCATGAGTCTTTCCTCGGGGGTGGGGACCACCCTCTACGGTATCTTCAATCCCAAGATCGGCGCCCTGCGCGGCATCCGCCACACGTTCAACCCCACGGCGACATATTCGTACACCCCCAGGATCAGCGAGGGACAGATCGAGCGGCAGAGCGTGACCTACTCGATGAAGAATCTCCTCGAGACAAAGCTGAAAAGGGGAGAGAATGAATCGAAACTTAAGATATTCACGTGGGATCTGGGCGGCAGTTTCGATCCGAGGAGTGATTACAATTCGCAGCGGCCGGGGGAACAGCATTTCTCGAATATCACGAGCGGCCTCTACTCGTCGCTCGGCAGTCTCGTCTCATTCCGTCTCAACAACACGTATGATCCCTACGAGCGTAAGATACTGTCGACGAGCATCAATACCGGCCTCTCGCTCCGACTCAGTGGTTCCTTCGCCTACGCGGGGGGGTGGGATATCAAGGAGGTGGAAAAAATCGCGGCGGCGTATGATGAGTCGAGGAGCGAGCCGCCAGAGGAGCGCCCCACCGAAAGTGGGGGCGTGCGGCCGGCCGGTGAGTTGGAAGAGCACCGCGCCGAAGAGGAAGCGCCACTCAAGCCGGGGGACAAGCAGAGCTGGTCTTTGAACCTCAATTACAACCTCTCCAGAACCGGTTCGGGAGATACTCAACGGCTCACCAGCCAACTCGATCTGACCAGCAACATCGAGCTAACTAAAAACTGGAAAATAAGTTATAGCGCTTATTATGATCTCGAAGCGAGGGACTTCACCAGTCAAATGTACACCATAAAGCGGGACCTTCATTGCTGGCAGGCGAGCTTCGTGTACCGGCAGTACGGTGATGAATGGAGCTACTACTTCCAGATCGCTATCAAGTCGCACCCCGAGATCATGTACGAACGAGGTGCCCGGGGGCTGCAGACCGGGTTCTCGTTCTGATCGGGATCGGGGGAAAATGGCGCTGAAGACGTTTTGTATGAGGGGTAGAAAATGTTGTGAGAACGGGGAAAAATCGGCATAAAAGTATTGACAGAATTTCGTACTGCCTGTAAGTTGGCGTCAAATCTCGGTTCGTGAAAGGAGGTGAACGATGAACAAGACCGAACTTATCGAAAAGGTGGCAAAGAAAACTGGCATGACGCTGAAGGATTCGCGCACGGCCGTCGATGCTATTTTCAGCACGGCTCCCAAGGAGGGAGTCATCGCGAACGAACTGGCTGCTGGACGCAAGGTCCAGATCACCGGGTTCGGCTCCTTCATGACGCGCAAGCGCAAGAAACGCAAAGGACGCAACCCCCAGACCGGCCAGGAGATTATTATACCCGCGACCAAATTCCCTGCCTTCACAGCCGGTAAGGCCCTCAAGGGCCGTGTTGCCAAGTAAGAGGGGTTTCTCATTCGGGGGGCAAAGAGAGTAGATTTCCTTTGCCCCTTATCTTATATTTCGAGAGCATGGCTAACCCGTAAATGGGTCTCGTACATGGAGTGAACCGATGCGAATTCACGTATTGTTCGGTTTCAGTCTCGTGTCGATCATGCTGCTCGTTGTCGGGTGCCTCGATCGGGACCCGGTGACGATCATCTTCACGAGTGATGTGAAGGGTCGTATCAGACCGGCCGGGTGAGGGGAGAACGCCTTCGGCGGTGTGGCCCGGCGGGCCGCGGCACTCGATGCGCTTCGCGAGGAGGACCCCGATCTGCTTCTTCTGTCGGCCGGCGATTTCTACGGCAGGCCGGGAATCATTGAAATGTATCGAAGCCGTTTTCTCACCGGGGCGATGGTGCGCATGCACTACGATGCCGTCGCCGTCGGCGAGCGTGAATTGAACTACGGATTGCGGACGATACAGGCCGATGAGGCCGAGGGATTGCCAGTTACCTGCGCGAATCTCTACACGAACGGCGAGCGCCTCTTTCCACCATACGTTATCACAACCGTTCGCGGCAGCAGGGTCGGCATCTTCGCCCTGCTGGGCGAGCAGCCGCGCGATATCGAGAATCTCGAGATACGGGAACCGGGGGAGGAAGGTATCGCGGTGTTGCGCGATCTGCGGGGGAAGGAGTGTGACATCATCATTCTTCTCGCGCACATGGAAAAGGAGAAGCTGCTCGCGATGCTGCCCCATTTTCAGGGAGTGAACCTCGTGATCCGCGGGCACGCACCGGTTGGAACGTACATCACCGAGGATTGCGCCGATACGCTGGGCGGTACGTTCGAGGATGCCGGCGTACCGATCGTATTCGCCGGTGACCGGGGGCGGGCGCTCGGTAGAGTCGATATGGCG
>CBFCXB010000209.1:0-5521 GCA_965601905.1 uncultured bacterium
GATAGGCATCCCGATCTCCTTCGCCGGGATGCTGATGGTCGCCCCGTTCTACGGCCTCACGATCAACGTGATGTCGCTGATGGCGATGATCCTGATCATCGGTATACTCGTCGACGATGGGATCGTGATCGCCGAGAGCATCTACCAGCACCACGAGAAGGGGGAAAAGCCTATCCCCGCGGCGATAAACGGGACGATCGAGGTCCTCCCGTCGGTCATTGCATCGGTGCTGACCACGGTGGTGATCTTCGCCACGTTCCTCTTTCTCGAGGGCGGCCTGGGGGAGCACAGCCGCGACCTCGCTTTCGTGGTCGTCGCAACACTCCTCGTCTCGCTGGTTGAGGCAATATTCGTGCTGCCGGCGCACATTGCCCACTCGAGGGCCCTGTGCCGGCGTACCAAGGGCGCCTTCGAGCGGCGCTCCGAGCAGGTGCTCGGATGGATGCGCGATCGAATTTACGCGCCGATCCTACGTTTCTCCATAAAAACCCCTGCGGTCTCGATCGCCGTCGTGATCGCTATCTTCATCGCGACGATCGGTGCGGTGCGCGGCGGTGTAATCAAATCCACCTTCTTCCCCTACATCGAGGGACGTTCCGTTTCGATCAGCCTGTCACTGCCGGCGGGCACGCCCGAGGTCATCACCGACAGCCTCACGTACTATATCGAACAGAAGGTCATTGAAGTCGACAATGAGTACCGGCGGGAGTACGGGGGCAAGAAACTCGTCAACGGTATTTATCGCCGTATCGGCTCGGGCACGAACGTGGGCCGCATCTATGCGAGCCTCATCGGCAGCGAACAGCGGGAATGGTCCAACCTCGAGGCGGCCAACGCCATCCGGAAAGCCGTGGGACCGATCCCCGAGGCGGAGGAACTCTCGTTCGCCGGCAGCCACCGCTGGGGGATGCCGGTCACGGTGGCGCTCAAGAGCAACAACTTCGAACAGCTGCGGGGCGCCACGGAAATGCTCAAGGACGAGCTCCGCAAGATGGACCAGCTCAAGGACGTGAACGACGACGATCCGCCGGGCCTCCGCGAGGTGAAGGTCGAGCTCAAGGAGAAGGCATTCGCCCTCGGCCTCACGACATCCGAGGTCGTCAGCAAGGTGCGGATGGGATTCTTCGGGGGGCAGGCGCAACGCATTCTCCGCGGTATCGACGAGATCAAGATATGGGTGCGATACGACCTCGAGGACCGTTCCTCGATGACCAAGCTCGAGGATATGCGTATCCGGACGCCCGACGGCGGCACCTATCCCTTGAGTGAGATCGCCGATCTTAAAATTGAACGCGGAGTGCTGTCGATAAACCATATCGACGGGCAGCGGGTGATCAACGTCGTCGCCGATGTGACGGAAACAAAGGTCTCGGTCCCCGCCCTCCTGGCGGACATCGGCGCCAACGTCATGCCGTCCGTCCAGGACCGTTATCCCGAGGTCCGGTACTCGTTCGAGGGGGAAAGTTACGAGAACCAGAAGACGATGGACGCGATGAAAAGAATCGTCCCCACGATCCTGATACTGATGTTCCTGATCATCGCCGTGACATTCCGTTCGTTCGGACAGGCGCTGCTGGTATTTCTCCTGATCCCCTTCAGTCTCGTGGGGGTGCTCTGGGGGCACTTCATCCAGGGGTACATCGCGAGCATGCTCTCGCTGTTCGGCGCCATCGCGCTGATGGGGATCGTGGTCAACGACTCGCTCGTGATGGTGAGCACGTTCAATCGCCGCCTCAAGGAAGGGTTGGCGTTCGAAAGCGCCATGGAGGAGGCGGCGCTCTCCCGGTTCAGGCCGGTACTGCTGACATCGCTGACGACGATCGCGGGACTCGGACCCCTCGTCTTCGAAACGAGCCGCCAGGCCCAGTTCCTCTCGCCGATGGCGATATCGATAGCTTACGGGCTTCTCTTTGGAACGATACTCACGCTGGTAATGCTTCCGTCGATGCTCGTGGCATTCAACAAGATCAAGGTATACCTCTACGGGCTGGTCAGGGGCGAGCGGCTGAGCCCCGAAGCCGTCGAGTCCGCCATCCGCGAGGAGATCTTCGTGCGGCGGGAAAGCAACTCCGGTTCGGCAAGTGACGAAGGATGTGGATAATGCGCTATATTGTTCTCTGTATCTGTATAATGCTCCTCGCCGCGGGCGATGCGGAGACGCAGGAGCTCCTTACCTTCGAGAAGGCGGTGGCAACAGCCCTCAGACATAATCCGCGGATCGCCGTGGCGCGCAACAGCGCCGAGATCGCGGGCAACAATGCCCATATCGGCAATGCCGGTCTTCTACCGCGCGTTGATCTCGCCGGTTCCGCGACCTACCAGAGCACCGATCCGTCTACCGGTCCGGAGAATGATCTGACGACGACGCGTGCGGAACTGAGCGCTTCCTACACTCTGTTCGACGGCCTCGGCAACATCTTTCGCTACAAGCGGCTCGCATCAGAGGGGCGGCAGGGCAGGCTCGATGCGCGCGATCAGATCGAGTCGACCCTTCTTTCGGTGGGCGCCGCGTACTACGGCGCCGCGGCGGCCTTCGAAAACCTCAGTATAGCACGCAGGCTGCTCGAGATTTCCCGGGATCGATTGGATCGAGCGGAAAAGCGGGAGGGATTCGGTCAGGCGGGGACGATCGACGTACTGGCCTCCCGGGTTGATTTCAACAGTGACACCGTTACGGTGGTCCAGGCGGAATTCAACTGGGCGGAGGCGAAGCGCAATCTCAATGTGCTGCTCGACCGCGACGTCGCGACCGATTTCACGATAGAGCCGACGGTTACGTTTTCAGATCTCGAATCGCTCGATCGCTTGCGCGAAGCGGCGCTTGCGCGAAACGCCTCGTACCGGTCGATCATCGAATCACTGGAACAGGCCCGGTTGGGCCGGAGCATCACGCGTTCCGCCTATCTGCCGCGGCTCGACCTCTCCACTTCCTACGGCTACACCAGGACCGCTGACGATTTCGATATCTCGATCGAGGACCCGGCAAGGGGCTGGGATGTCAGGGCGACGCTGAGTCTGAATGTCTTCGACGGCTTCCAGCGGCGGATCGACTCGAAGAACGCCGCAATACAGGTTCGGAGCCGGGAGCTGTTCGAAAAGCAGGCACGGCTCGAGTTGGACAAAGCGCTGGCCAGCGCCTACGAATCGTACCGGAACAGCCGGATCGTGCTCGAACTCGAGCGGCGGAACCTCGAGGCGGCACGGTTGAACTTCCAGCGCACGAGGGATCTCTACCGTCTCGGCCAGGTAACATCAACCCAGTTCCGCGAGGCGCAGCTCAACCTCATCCGGGCGGAAACCAATGTTTCGACCGCCCGCTACGATGCCAAGCTGAGGGAAATCGAGCTGCTGCGCATCACCGGCGGACTGGTGCGCACGATCGACGAGGGGGAGGACGGGTAACATTCCGGCGCGTATCACCGACGCCGGAAAGGCTCAAATGGTGCAGCATGGCGGGGACTATCCTGATAATCGACGATGACGAACAACTCAACGAACGCCTGGGCAGGTACCTGCGGCAGTTCGATTTTGCCGTCATATCGGCCGTCCGGCCGGGCGAGGGGCTCCGGCTGCTCGAGAACGAGAAACCGGACCTCGTTATTCTCGATGTGATGATGCCCGAGATGGACGGATTCGAGGCCCTCCACAAGATGCGCGGCGGTGGCAACGTCCCCGTCATCATGCTCACCGCGCGCGGGGACGTGAACGATCGCATCGCCGGGCTCGATCTCGGCGCGGATGATTACCTCCCGAAACCGTTCGATCCGCGTGAGCTCGTGGCCCGCATCCAGACTGTGCTCCGCCGGCACCGTGCGGGCCCTGAGCGTGGAAAGCACGTGGAGCGGCGATTCGGCGCACTTTCCGTGAACCTCGGCAGCGGGACCGTGACGCTCGCGGGCGAATCGGTTGCACTCACCGATCTCGAATTCAAGATACTCTCCGTACTCGTCCGGAATGCGGGCACGGCCATGGAACGCGATCGCCTGCTCGATCAGGTCCGCGGCGTCGAGTGGGACGTCTTCGACCGCTCGATCGACGTGCTGGTCAGCCGGCTCCGGCAGAAGCTCGGCGACGACCCGAAAAATCCGAGATATATCAAGACGGTGTGGGGCACCGGCTACATGTTCATCGGGGAGGAGACGTCGTGAGGGTCGATGTCATACGCTGGGTCAGGAGTTCGCTGTATGTCAAGATCCTCCTGATCATCCTGCTGTGCTACATAGCCGTCACCTGGGCCAGCATCGAGACGCACCGTGCTATCTTCAGGCGCCCCCGCTACGAGAGGAAAATGGAGAGCTTTGCAAATTTATGCGACTATATCTTCGACGAACTCGGAACCCCGCCCGATACCATGCGTGCCGCCGAGCTGTCCGCGAGGTTCGACGTTCACATGCGGATCGAGGCCGGCCGGTTCACCTGGGCGAGGCCGGCGGATATGCCACCCTTGGACGACGAGAGGCTCTCTCCCTACCGGGATACGGGCCTGCGTGTCGGTTACGATCAGGGCAGGCAGGTCGAGATCGTCCGTGACGGTGTCCGCTGCCAGTTCCTTCTCCAGAGCTGGAGTGAGATTGTGCCGCACGCCGCGGAGCTGGAACTGGGACTCCACATCCTCTACACCACGATCATGCTGATCCTGATCTATTTGGGGATACGCTGGCAGCAGCGTCCCCTCGGCGTTCTGCATCGCGCCGTAAAGCGGGTTTCCGGGGGGGACCTCGATTTCGAGGTCGATTCCCGGCGCCATGATGAGATGGGGCTGCTGGTCCGTTCGTTCAACGCCATGCGCGCGTCGATCGTCGAGATGATTCGGGCCCGGGACCGACTCCTCCTCGACGTGAGCCACGAGTTTCGTTCACCGCTCACGAGGATGAAGGTTTCGCTGGAAATGATGGAGGAGAGCGAGGAGCGCGACAACCTCATATCGGACGTGGGCGAGCTCGAGACGATGGTCACGGAGATCCTCGAAGGAGCCCGCATACAGAGCCCGCACGGCGCGTTCGAACTGCGCGAGAACGATATCCGGCCGCTGCTGGAAGGGATCTGCCGCGATTTCGCCGGCCGCGCACCGGGAGTTCGCTTCACGGCCGGCACCCGGCGTGCGCTGCTCACCGTCGATGAGGCGCGTGTCCGGCTCCTCTTCAGGAATGTTATCGCGAATGCCGTCAAGTACTCGCGTGCGGACGGCAAACCGGTGGAGGTCTCGCTGGCCGAGACGCCTGAAATGTTCACGGTCACCGTTCGGGACCACGGCTGCGGCATCCCGGAGAAGGAGCTGCCGCTCATCTTCGAACCGTTCTACCGCGTGGACAAGTCGCGTTCGAAGGGCACGGGGGGGTACGGATTGGGGATGCATCTCAGCAAGAAGATCATGGACGCCCACGGCGGAGAGATCGGTATCGAGAGCCGCGAGGGCGAGGGGACCACGGTAACGCTGCGATTCAAAAAATAGGCGCCGGAGTCCACGGCGAGCCGGCAGTGCTCGTATGTATTCCCGACAATCCGATCACGTTGCAACGAG
>CBFCXB010000210.1:0-5498 GCA_965601905.1 uncultured bacterium
CACTGCCAGTCGCCCCAGTTGCGCGCGACCTCGGCGACGGCGAGCAGCAGCCCGCCGGATGTCTGCGCGTCGCAGAGCAGCAGTTGGTCGGTGCGGGGAATCGATGGATCCCAGTCGACGACGGGGGCCACGAAGGAATGGTTGTTGATCGTGCCGCCCGGCACGACATCGGCGGTTGCGAGCTCGCGCGTTCCCGGTATGATCGGCACCGCGTCGAGATCAATCTCCGCATCGACGCCGCTCGCTTCCGTCATCTCCTTCAGATGGCCGAGGAGGCCGAATCCCGTAACGTCCGTGCAGGCGGCGACGTCAAAGTCCGCGGCCGCCTCGGCGGCGTCCCGGTTCAGTGCGCTCATGACGCCGACGGCCCGCTCCGCGACGTCCGCTTGTGCGACGCCCCGCTTCATCGCGGTGGCGATGATCCCCGTGCCGATCGGCTTGGTAAGTATGATTGCATCCCCGGGCCGGGCGCCGCCGTTCCGGAGAATCCGGTCGGGATGAACCACGCCGGAGACGGCGAGACCGTACTTGGGCTCCGTATCCTCGATGCTGTGTCCGCCTATGATGGCGATACCGGCGGTTTTTGCCTTGTCGATGGCCCCGTCGAGGATGCGCCGCAGGACCTCGAGGGGGAGGCGCTTCTCGGGAAACCCGACGATACTGAGAGCAAAGAGCGGGACGGCCCCCATAGCATAGATATCGCTCAGGGAATTGGCCGCCGCGATGGCGCCGAAATGGTACGGATCATCGACGATCGGGGTGAAGAAATCGACCGTCTGAACGATCGCCAGATCATCGCGGACGCGGTAGACCGCTGCGTCATCGAGCGTCCCCGTGCCGACGAGTATGTTCCCGTCGTCGGGGACGGGGAGATCGGCGAGGATCCGCTCGAGATCCTGGGGGCGGAGCTTGCATGCGCAGCCGAGGCCGTGCGTGAAGCGAGTCAGCTTTATTTGATCCATCGAGTTTTCCAGCCTACGGTCCGGTTCGCCGTCGGGTCTGAGCCGCTGGACCGTTTCCGTCACGATCGCGATCGTGCGGTCAATCTCATCCGCCGTTGTCGTCCTGCCCGTGGAGAAGCGCACCGTGCCCATAGCGATCTCGGTCGGCACCGCCATCGCCGTCAGCACCGCGGAGACATCGATCGAGTCGGTGTGGCATGCGGCGCCCGCCGAGGCGGCCACCTCATCCCCGATCTCATCGAGCAGCGTGTTGGCCTCGACGAGCGGGAAACTCACGCTGAGCGTGTTGGGCAGCCTCTGCTCGCGGTTGCCGTTGATCCGCAGATCCGCAGCGGCCTCCAGAAGGCCGCTCTGTAAACGGTCCCGCATCGATCGCATGTGCGCGGCGTTCTTTTCCAGGTCGCGCGCGGCGAGCGCCGCCGCCTCTCCCAGTCCGACGATTTCGAGGACGTTCTCGGTGCCGGCCCTGAGGTTCCGCTCGTGATCGGCGCCGTGGATGAATTTGTCGAGCGTGACGCCGGAGCGGATGTACAACGCCCCGATTCCTTTCGGCGCGTAGAACTTATGCCCCGCGACGGAGAGGAGGTCGATACCGAGCTCGCCGATCCTCACGGGAATCTTGCCGATCGATTGCGCCGCGTCGGTATGAAAGAGCGCGCCCCGTTCGCGCGCGGCCGCGGCCAATTCCGCGATCGGCTGCACCGTTCCGACCTCGTTATTGGCGTGCATGATCGAGACGAGAATGGTACCTGGTGTGATCGTATCCCGCAGGTCGTCGACGGAGACGAGCCCCGTCCCGTCTACGGGAAGGTAGGTGACGGTGAATCCGTGCCGCTCGAGATACCGGCAGACCTCGGTCACGGCGGGATGCTCGATCTCCGATGTGATGATATGGCCGCCGCGGTCGCGCCGGGCGAAGGCCGCGCCCTTGATGGCCATGTTGTTCGATTCGCTCCCGCCGCTCGTGAATACGATCTCGTCGGGTTCGCACCCCAGAAGGCCGGCGAGCTGGCCTCGCGCCGCCTCGATCGCGCGCTTCGCCCGCACCCCGTACCAGTGGGAGCTGGATGGGTTCCCGAATTGTTCCTCGAGGTAGGGTCGCATTGCCGCCGCAACCTCGGGAGCAATGGGGGAGGTTGCGTTGAAATCGAGATAGATCGGTGGCACCTGTTTTCTCCCTGTTGAGGATCAATCGAAAGGCATTCCCGAGCTCGAATTGTACAGATCAATTTCGTCGTTCGTGCCGCATATGTCAAGGCGCACGAAAAATCAGAACATCGTCCCGACGTCGAAATACCACATCCCCGATGTCTCCCGGCGCCACGCGTACCCGACCCTGAGGAGCCTGTTCTCGATGGGTATGAAGTTGAGGCCGCAGCCGAACCCGCTGTGGAACCTGTCGGCGTCGAGCGATTCGGATCCGTTCCAGCACGCGCCCGAGTCGAGAAAGATGTTGAAATCGACGAGAATCATCGGGTTTCCGAGATCGTCGAGATCGTCGAAATTGAGTGGAATGCGCAATTCCGTCCTGCCGAGTAAACGGTTTGCCCCCGAGATGACACCGAAATCGTACCCCCTGATCGTCCCTTCGCCGCCGAGGTGCTGGACGAGTGTGATCGGTACGCGGCCGTGGACGAGGGTGCCCTGCGAGTCGAACGAGAGGAGCACCCTGCCGAGCTTCAGGAAGAGGAGCCCCTGGAACCGGTAGAGAAAGTTCTTCATCGCCGCATTGTTCTGGAATATACCCCAGTCCCTGCGGGATGCGGTGATCCTGAATCCGTTCCGGGGATAGAAATCGCGATCGAGCATGTCGATCTCGATTCCCGCCTCGAAGGTGGAGAATGTTCCGGACGGTGCGGGGGGGACGTCGCTTCTTCCCTGACCGATCAGCATTGAATCCGCCAGGTTGATCCGGTCGATGCCGGGGGAGAGGAAGAGCGAAAAGTAATCGGTCGGGCGGAAGCGGAGTGATACGGCCGCCTCGCCCCACGAGACATCGTCGTCGACCAGCAGCGCTTCGAAATCGTGGAATGGATAATTGTAGAAACGGTACTCGGCCCGCGCCCCGATGCCGAGGAACGGGTTCCCGAACGCGTACGGCTTGTACCAGCTCCCCGTGAGGATCGTCGCCCCGTGAATGAGGGCCGAGGCATGCAGCTGTTCATTCCAGCCGCGGAAGTTCGTTTCTTGGACGGCGGCGCCGAATGCGATCTTGTTCGCGAATGTGCGTTGTATGAGCGGTCTGATAGCGCGGGTATCCGTCTCCTCGATGATGATGATGAGGCGAACCCCGGCCTCGCCCTCGTTTCGCACGGTGCGCGATTGCACCGATTGCACGCCTGAGAGTGTTTCGATCCGCTGGAGGCCGCCTGCAACCTCATCGTCCGAGAATGCATCCCCCCGCTCGAGGCCGAGCTTCATCAGTATCAGTTCATTCCGCACCCGCTCGTTTCCGAAGACCGAGATGCTGAGGATTGTCTCAGCGGGCGATGTTTCGCCCGAAGCCGGTGCAGGCCTGAAAGCGGCGAACAGGATTAATATAGTTGCTATTATTATTGATCGTCTCTCCATCGTGCGACATTCTCCTGCGTGTTGCAGAGTAGAGTACCGGCCATTAGCCGGACGGTCAATATCTTATAATAGTTACAGTCAAGCGTCGCCTGCGCGTCGAGGCCTGAAATCACTTCCGCATTCCTGCCTCGGCCCTCAAGCCAGAAATCACACCGGTGCTCCGTCCCGGTCTCCAAGCCCGAAATCACCCCCGCATCCCCGCTCCAACCCGAAGCGTTGATTCACTCCCGGTTGTAGTACCTTTCCATGTGCTCGGTTCCATACGCCCGCTCCGCCGCGAGCCTATTATGTTGTGCACAGAGGAGCCGGAGATTTTCAGGCGAGTTGGATCCGCCCTTTGCGTATGGAATAATATGATCTATCTCGAGGTTCCAGGTCTCCTTGCACCGTTTGCCTTTCTTACTTATAAACGTGCACCTACCGTCGTCACGCACGAATACTGCGTCCTTGATAGATTGCGGTATGTGGCGGGTTTTCTCTGTGCTCCGGCGTTTCTTGCCTGTTTTACCAGACTTTCCATGATCCCCGCATCCCGCACCATTATCGCGGCCCGCGGGCTTTTTATTTCGAGCGGTCTTGCTCTTCTCGGTGTCGCGTTTTTTCTTGTTCTCGCCGCGCTGCGCTCTTTTTTTAATTCTGCTCTCGGGGTTGTGGCGATCGAGATACTCGGTCATGAGAATATCGAAGATCATCTCGAAATTACTTAAATTCGGGTACTTAGTAGAAAGAAGAGATCTTACTCTCTTGAACTTCTCCATGAAATCGGTTGTAAATCCGCCGCATTTTCCAGTAAGATACAGAGGAACTCAAACCGTGCGTTGATGATCAATCTCGCGGGCGTCTTCAATATGGGAATCTACTGGAGCATATTTTCATCATTCTTAAAAGTAGGATTGTTCGGCTACGGCGGCGGTCCGGCGATGATTCCGCTGATCGAACAGGAGGTCGTGCGGCATTACGGGTGGCTGACGGCGGAGGAGTTTATCGACGTGCTCGCTATGGCGAACACGCTGCCCGGACCGATTGCTACCAAGATGGCCCTCTGCATCGGTCTGAAGACCGGTGGTCCCTTCGGCGCGGCGCTGGCGCTCTCCGGGCTGCTGCTTCCCTCGACCGTCTTGATCCTGATTCTCGTCGTGCTGTACTACAAGTACCGTGTCCTGACATCGGTGCAGGGGATCATCCGCGGCGTGCGCCCCGTCGTCATCGCGCTGCTTCTCGTGACCGTGGCGCACCTCGCGCCGAAGTCGGTTCTGTCCATCGATACGTTTTTGATCGCCATCGGGGCGTTCGTGGTTGTCTTCTATCTCCGCGTACATCCGATCTATACGATCGTTGTCGCCGGCCTGATCGGGTACGTGTTCTACCGCTGATACATCCGGCGGTCCTCAAGGGAGGTGAAGGGAAATCGATTTCGAGGAACGGGCCTATTTTGCCGATCCGTACGCCGTTGTATTCCAGGCGACGATCCGTGAGATCGAGCCGGCGGGTGAGGGGCGGACGGCCGTCTATCTCGACAGGACCCTCTTCTATCCCGAGTCGGGTGGGCAGCCGTATGATCTGGGGACACTCGATGGCAGACCGGTCCTCCTGGTGAGTGAGGACGAGCGGGGAGTGCGCCACCTCATCGCGGGAATGCTCAAAGCAGGCGAGATGGTGGAGGGACGAATCGACTGGGAGCGGCGGTTCGACCATATGCAGCAGCATTCCGGGCAGCACCTTCTCTCGCGTGTGTTCGTCGAACTGTGTGGCGCCGCCACGGTCGGATTCCATCTCGGCGGGGAGGGGTGCACGATCGATCTCGATCGCGCCGATCTTTCCGACGAACAACTCGACGCGGTGGAGCGGCGTGTCGAGAAGATGATTTTCCGGAATATCCCGATCACAGATACCGTCCATAGCGCCGAAGCATACGCAGCGATGCGCCGGGATTCGACCGGCCCGGATATTGTCTCGCGGCTTGCC
>CBFCXB010000211.1:0-5483 GCA_965601905.1 uncultured bacterium
CCTACGCGCCCGGCCAAACATTCACACCCAAAAGAATGACGGATTAAGGTTAGCTCTGCTGTTTGAAGGTGATGAGGAAACTCACCCAGAAGGGGACCGGTGCGCCGTTCTCCGTGATCGGTTTGAAGAGAAACTGCCGTACCGCCTCGAGTGAAGCAGTTTCAAAGCTTGCGCCGCCGTAAGCGCTCCGTATCCACGCTTCGGCAACCGTGCCGTCGATACCGATGTACAGCTCGACAACGACGTATCCCTCGAGGCCTTTTTCGATAGCCTCGGGGGGGTAGTCCGGCTTTACCATTTTAAGGATCACGTAATTTTCACGGTACGGCACCTCGGCGCGGGTTTTGTAAGACCTGAGATTGAATTTGCCTATCTGATCGTCGAGTATCGGCTCCTCGAGATCCTCCCGTGCATCGCTGCTCTTCTTCTTGGCATCCTCCTCCTCCTCGGCTTCTTCATCTTCCAGCACGATCTTTTGGGCCACCATACGGTGGAGTTCCGGCATGGTCACATCGCTTTCGATGCCCTTTTCCTCGATGATCGTTATCGTCGGCACGAACCGGGGCGGTCCCTCGTACCCGACGGTGAATATCCGTTCGACGACCTGCGAGCGTTCGAGGCTGAAGAGGATTGCGAGGAGCGCGATCAAACTGACCGGTATGAACAGGAGCAGCCTCCTGTTGCGTTTTCGATCGTACTCCTTTATTTTCCACATGTTACATCCAATCGCCTAAATATAATATGGTATCGTGTGACCGGGTTAGTCAAGCGCGGTTGCAGGGGATTGCCCGACCTTTCCACTTACGGGATTACATCAATGGCCAGTGTATCGGATCCCTCTGCTCGGAACTCGATAAAGCGCATCCCGGGCTCCGCACTGCCGGGTGCCTCTATCACCAGGGCGTGAAGGCCGGGATCGATACAGGTGAAACGGGCGCACCCCCGCGAATCGGTGATCATGCTCATCGTTTGATCGATGCAGACGGCGGCGCCCCGAACCGGCCGTCCTCCGTCTCGCACCGCTATCGTTCGCTCGAGCCACGTATCGCGGCCGTCCCCCCGGTACACGATGATGGCGGACAGTATCCGTTCCGATATGATATGTATATAGCGCGTATTTAATAGAACCGACTCGGTGGATGCCTCGCCGACCCGGCCGGCGTGTATTTCGCATGCAGGGCAGTTCGTCTGCTGGAGAAATGCCGATGCCGCCACTGCCGTGATATATTCGGCGCAGGTTGGAAGCCCGCGCAACATCTCCGTCAGCGAGGCGGCGATCGCACCGCCCCGTGCGCTTCCCGGGTAATGAAGTACGCGGCATGCTGCTTCGCCGGGTGTGGTCCCATGGTGAATGCTGATTGCCACATCGGAGCGGTTGCTGTTGACGAGGTGGATGCGTTCCTCCGCGCTGAGCGTCTCCTCACCGCGGCGGGTCAGCTTCACCGTGGCCCCCGCTCTCATCAGCATGTCCCGGACACGCTTCATCACCGCGAGGTTTATCGAGGCGCCGCGGAGCTTGCGCGGTCCGAGGCCGGCGTGATCGCTTCCCCCGCCGGCAGCGTCCAGGGCGATCCGTTTCCCGCGGGCAAGACCGTGGAAGATCGGTGTGAGTCGAACGATGTCATCACTCGCCCCGCCTACACCGAGAGATTCGGCCGCCGGTGCGAATTCCACCGGACGGTAGCCTTCCGCTATCACGAGGAGGGGGAGGCCGCGCCACGCATTCGGCACATGCAACATGCCGCGTGTGTCCCCCCGAACGGCGCCATGCCCACCGGCGGTCGCCTGTGGTGAGGAGATGCCGACCCCGCTCGTGGCGTCGACGATCATCACCGGGAATGACGCTTCCGGGGTTGCCGTATCGAGCAGGATCGTGTCTCTAATGCCGTCTGCCTCGATGATGAACGGGCGGGAGGCGATATTCTCCGGCGCCTCGAACGTGACGATCCCGTTCCGGCATTCACCGTGGAGCGATCTCGCCCCGGTGGTGGAGGTTGCCGTTACACGCGTGTCGTCCGCAACAGATTGTCCCACTTCATCGAGCAGCTTGAAACGGAAGATGACACTCCCACCGATTCCCCGCGCGTGCGGGAGCGGCAGGAGGTACCGGGCGGGCCTGCTGAGCAACAGGGTACACGGCATCGACGCCGTCGCTCCCAGCATGCTCCGGATCGTTGCACGCACGACAAAGGTGCGGTTCGGGGCGTCGGCATCTATCGCGTATCGAACCGTCCCCGATTCCGGTTCGAAGTACCACGGCACTTCCCGGCTGCCGATCGAGATCTTTGCCGAGGAGATGTCGAGAGGACCGCCGCCTTCCCCCTTCACTGCGAAGACGATCTCGGCCGGGGCGTTCAGCGTGTCGCATACCGGCGCCACCCGCTCTATAGACGGTACTCCCCTCGAGAAGTACGATATCAATCCGAGAAAGTAGGACTCCGCCTCCATTTTCTGCTTGTCGGCCAGCTTCAGCCGTTGTTCGACGACGGGGTGCGAAAGGTAGCTCGCCTCCCCGAGAATGGAGGCGCCGGCGCGCGAGTTTCTCAAGACGTAGTAATTGCCAGGCTTGATCTCCGTTTCCTCTATGCCGAGGTTTCTTGCGAGGTGGAGCCGAATGTCCCGGGCGAGTGTGAGGGAGGCCTCCGTGTCGTCGCTGCGGTAGAACACCTCGATCTTGTTGATCTCGCGATCGATGGGAAGGTTTGCGTTGTGATGAATCGAGATGAAAACATCCGGCGCGCACTCATTGACCATGCGCATGCGGTCATCGAGATCGTCGCGGAGCTCCAAGGATCCCTCGGGAAGGAAATCTCGATCGGTCGACCGCGTCAGTACGACCCGGGCGCCCGCCTCATTCAGCAGTCCCCACAGGTAGAGGGCGACGCCGAGATTCACATCGGCCTCCGTGAGGCTGTCCACTCCGATGGCGCCCTCGAAGTAACCCCCATGACCCGGATCGATGACGATCCGCCGCCCCACAAGCGCCCGCTGATCATACGCGTGCGGTTCCTCGCTCAACTCGGCGTACAGACTTTCATAGGCCCTTCGTGAAGGCCCGCACCCCGCGCACATGACGATCAACAGGGCGGACGCCATTACCCACGCGCCGATTCTGATGGGAAGTTGCAGATTCATTGTTACACCATCCCTCATTGTTGTTTACCAGATACCCGCAATTGCATCAAGCTGCAATTTTGATGTTCAATATATTGTGAAAACTGTTGACGGTATATACTACATATGGTAGAAGATGGCCAATTGTGTTAAACCCGGATTGTGGGAAAGATGGATATTCAATCCTCTTTAAAGAAGTTACCATCAGTCGAGAGCATACTCGAGGATGAACGGATCGCGCCGAGCATCACCGTCTTTTCGAAGTTGGGGGTGACGCGCATCGTACGGGAAACAATCGCCGGCTACCGGGACCGGCTCCGCGCGGGTGAGCTGGCCGAGAGCGAGATGAATGCACTCAGGGAAAAAATCGTCGAGGATGTTGTCGATGTGCTCGACGATATCGAACGCGATGTGCAGCGGCGCGTGATCAATGCGACGGGAGTGATACTGCATACCAATCTCGGGCGCGCCGTTCTCGGTCCCGATGTCGTCTCGGCGATCGAGCGCGCCTCGTCGGGGTACATCGATCTCGAGATGGATCTGAAAACCGCGGCAAGGGTCAAGCGGGAGCGGCGCGTGAGGCGTCTCCTCTCGCTGATCATGGGGACCGAGGATGCATTGGTGGTGAACAACAACGCCGCGGCCGTCCTTCTCGCCGTCAACACGCTGGCGGGCCGCGGCGCCGTGGCGGTCTCCCGCGGGGAACTGGTAGAGATCGGCGGCAGCTTCAGGCTTCCCGAGATACTGGCGAGCGCCGCCGAACGGGTCATCGAGGTTGGTACGACGAACCGGACGCACGTGGCCGATTACAAGCGAGCCATTCGTGACGGGGCCACGTTGCTGCTCAAGGTTCACACGAGTAATTACCGCATTGTGGGATACACCAACGAGGTGTCTCTCAGGGAACTGGCCGCCGTGGGAGGGGCGCGGGGAGTTCCCGTGATGTACGATCAGGGGAGCGGCGTTCTCTACCCGCTCGAGCATGAGGGAATCACGGGCGAGGAGAGCATAAGCACTCTGCTCGAGAGCGGCGCGGATCTGATTTCATTCAGTGCCGACAAGGTTCTCGGGGCCACCCAGGGAGGTATACTACTCGGGCCGTCCACCCTGATCACGCAGATGCGCGATAATCATCTGTCGCGATCGCTCCGTGTCGACAAGCTCACCCTCGCCGGGCTCGAACAGGTGCTCCTGCATTACTGGAGGGGTGAGTGCGATCGTATTCCGGCGATACAAATGATCATCACACCGATTGAATCGATACGAGAACGCGCCACACGCTTCGCCGATTCGATACGCCGCTGCTCCGGTGCGGACATACGAACGGTGGATGGCGAGTCTTCCATCGGCGGGGGGAGCTTTCCCATAAATCCCTTGCGGACGGTACTTGTGGAGATTAAGCTTCGTCAGGGATTGCCGGAGCGATTGTCCGAAATGCTCAGACGTGGGGATCCGGCGGTGCTGGTCCGTGTGCGGGGAGATGCCGTGTACATCGATCTTCGATCCGTGGCCGAGCATGAGGAGGAAGCGTTGCGGGAACGGTTGGAGAAGGGAATCGCGGGGCTTGTCGAAAGGGGGTGATCGATATGGTCGATAGCGAGAATGGAAGGGCGAAGGGTGGTGAGACGTGCGATGCCATCGAGGGCGGATACTCGATATTCCTCGATGGAGAAACGATACAATCGTTCATGGAATCGGGGGATTTATCATCCGCCCGTGAGCTCGATCATTTCAAGGAAGTGGAGTCACAGGTGGAGAAGTGGCTCAAGGAGGGGGAAGGGGTATCGCTTCTCGCGCTCTCGGTGGATGATAACCGGCTGTCCCGGGACTTTTCGGTACTTCAGGTAGCCCACCTCATGGCGAAGCATGGGAAAACCGTGCTGATCGTCGATTGTGATTTCTTGAGTCCCGGACTGAGCGGGCTCGTCGAGAAAGTGGACACTTACGGTTTTCTCGATCTCCTGCTGTACGGAAGCTCACTACAATCGATTTCCCATCCCACCGGCATCGACGGCGTCAATGTCACCGGCCCCGGTTCGTTCCCCATTTCGAGGACGATTCCCTTCGCCCTGAAGGAGTTCGGCAAGATAAAGTCATTCCTGGCCAAGCGCAGCGACGCGGTGATCTACTGTTCGACCCTCTACACGGACGATCAATCAGTGAATCCTCTCTCCACCGAGGTCGATGGTATCATCATGTGCTGCCGGATCGAGGAGATGGAGGAAGGGCAACTGCAGAGAAGCCTCGCCGATCTCGGCTCGAAGGTGCCGCCCGTCGATCTGATCTGTTTCTGCGCACGCGGGGAGGCCCCCGCCGTCACTGCCGGCGTCGAAGAGGTCGGAGCGGGAGTGGAGGTCGAGGCAGCCCGG
>CBFCXB010000212.1:0-5480 GCA_965601905.1 uncultured bacterium
CACGGGCGGATTCCATGTGATCGATATCGGCATCCCCGACACGGTGATAGAGAACGAGAAGATCGACCGGCACGTTCTCGATTTCGATCAGGTGCTCGAGGATCTTCCGGAATTAGATCCCGCCTCTCACAAGTTCCAGCGCGGGGCGCTCCTGATCGTCGCCGGGAGCCGCCGCTACACCGGGGCCGCGCACCTCGCCTCGGTATCGGCACTGCGGACCGGCTGCGGGATCGTCTACCTCGCGGGACCCGAATCGATTCGCCCCGTTATACAGGCGGCGGCTCCCGAGGTGATATTCATCCCTCTGCCGGAAACGGACGAGGGGACGGTGCATTCATCGGCGCTGGAGGTCCTCGCGCGCGAGGTACGGTTCGATGCGGCCGCCGTGGGGCCGGGTCTCACGACGGATGCCGAAACGGTCCAATTCGTTCGTGAATTCGTGAAACGTCTCGAGGTTCCGGTGCTGCTCGACGCGGATGGGATCAACGCGTTTCAGGGATCGTACGATGAGCTGAAGACGCTCTCCGAGAGCAAGGAGATAGTCGTCTCACCGCACTCCGGCGAGCTGAAGCGCCTGACTGGCGAGGAGATCACGGGCACGCCGCTCGAGCGGATCGAGCGCCTTCGTGTGCTGGTCGCCGGGACGAATGTGACGTTCGTGCACAAGGGGGCGCCGACGGTGATCGCGCATCCCACAGGGAGGAGCGACATCAATGTCGCCGGGCATCCCGGCCAGGCGACGGCGGGGAGCGGCGATGTGCTCACCGGGGCGATCGCCGGATTTCTCGCGCAGGGGGCCGGCGCGGCCGCCGCCGCGCGCATCGGCGTCTATATCCACTCGCGGGCGGCGATGATCGCCGCCGAGGAACTCGGCGAGCGGGGGATGATCGCCGGTGACTGCATGGAGGCGCTTCCGCTGGCCATTCAGGATCTCGAGGAGGAGATAAAATACGGGTGAGGGAACGCGATGTCATAAAACGCCTGCGGGATGCCTTCAAGGACTATGGTATAGGGGATGATGCGGCGGTGCTCGCGTCCCCCGAAGGGGAGCTTCTCTTCGCCTCCGATGCGGTCGTCGAGGGCGTTCACTTCAAGCGTGGGTGCGGGACCCTCGGTCAGGCCGTCCAGAAGGTGATCACCTCCAACGTTTCGGATATATACGCGATGGGGGGCGCGCCGTACGCGGCGGTCATGACGGCCGGATTGCCCGCTGGGTGCGGCGAAACGGAGATCGATTCGATAATCATGGGGGCTGCATCCGCATGTGATGTATATGGCGTCAAGCTCGCCGGCGGTGATACCGTGCGAAGCCCCGGTGGGTATTTCTTCGACGTGGCGATCACCGGATCGGTGGAGCGGGGACGGGCCGTGCGGCGCACCGGCGCGCGTCCGGGTGATGCGGTCGTTCTCTTCGGTGCATGCGGGGGGGCTCTCGCGGGATTTATTATTTTAAATGTATTATACGATGACGTGAATAGATCCCTTTCGCGGAATGAATCCATTACTCCAGGGGGTGCTCAATTATCCGATGCCGCCGCGTTCATCGAGCGGCTCATGCCGATGGATTCAGGAGTGCGTGATAGAGTAAAAAAAATTATCCCGGCACTTTCACTCGCGATGGCGGCGGAAGATATCGAGCACCTGTGCGACGGGCATGGACTCGGGCGCGAGGCGGCGCCTCTCCTGCAGCTTGCGGCGCGGCACCTCGTGCCGCGGGCGCGTCCTCTCGATCGGACCCTCCTTGGTGCTCGGTCTATTTCTGCGGGCGCACAATCCGAGGATCCTTCACGTGCTGACCGCTCTATTTCTGCGGGCGCACAATCTATGGAACCTTCCCTTCCTGCGGAACATCCCCGTGCCGCCGGGACGCCGCGCGTAGCTGCGATGATCGATGTCAGTGACGGGCTCGCACGGGACCTCCGGGCACTGTGCGCAGAGAGCGGTGTCGGGGCGTCGATAGAAGAAGCGCTCCTGCCGGTTCATCCGGTCCTCGGGCATATTATCGGCCCCAGAGATTCGGGGGAAGTGCAGTCTTCTGAGCAGACAATTGGCGCCGGTGGTGCGAGGGATGCGCAATCCACCGGAACGCCGGCATCTATTGCACGGAAAAGCTCGGTGGAGCTCATCCTCTCGAGTGGTGAGGAATACGTGCTGCTCGCCGCGGTCCGGGGGCTCGCCGAGGGTTCGGTGCCTCCCGGCGGAACGGTTATCGGGCGGATCGTCGAGCGCCGCCGGGGCTTCACGATCGTTACGCGGGACGGAGAGAGCCGGCCGCTGCCGGAGCTCGGGTACGAGCATTTATTTTAAATCCCACGGTTTTCATGAATCGGCGCATTATTGAGGGCAAGCGCTGAATTGGTTATATTGATTAAAATCATTCATGTACCGGCAGCGGGGTGACATCGCAGGAGGTTTCATGCGTCTCTATCTCATCAGGCACGGACAGACCGACTGGAATAGGGATCAAAGGGTGATGGGGGTCGGTCCCATTCCGCTGAACGTTCAGGGGAAACAGGAGGTTGGTAAGCTCGCCCTTTTTCTCGCGCGGGACGGCATCCCCGTTATATTCACCAGCACGGTGGCGCGGGCGCTGGAATCGGCTTCGATACTCGCCGGGACCTGGGGCGCGGAGTTGCGCGAGGAGCCCGGATTCAACGAATCTCCTTACGAGCGATGGGTCGGGAAGTCATACGGAGAGCTGGCGGGAGATCCGGAGTTCGATCTCTACACCACGTTGCCATCGCGTTCGAACTTTTCCGACGCGGAAGGGATGGCCGACATCCAGCAGCGCGCCCTCGCGGCTGTGCGGCGGATCGTCGATGGAGCGGCATCGCCGAATGGCGGCTACCAGAGGGCCGCGGCCGTCTCACACAGCGATGTCATCAAGCCGGTGATCGCGCACTACCTCGGGATGGACCTCGACCGGATACACCGCCTCTCGATCGCCAACGCCTCGGCAAGCGTCATAGATTTCGGCGCAGCGGGGAGCCCCCGGATCAGGTGTCTCAATGTGATGCCGTGGAAATGGCTTGGCGGCGGGGGCCCATGATGACGTGAAAATGGCGAGGCGGCGAGGGACGTGATGACGCCATGGAAGTGGCGGGTTGGTGAGGGCTCGTGATGATGCCGTGAAGACGGTGAGGCGGCGAGGGCCCATGATGACCGTTCCGCTCGAGTTTATATTCGGGCATTTCGTTGTTGGTCATACGTGAGGCAGGCACCTATACGATTACAATCTCCTCGCGGGGGGGCTGTGGGCCTCAAGCGTGTTACCTTCCATTCGTCTGCGTCCACAATCTCCTCGCGAAGGGGCTGTGGGCCTGATTCTCGCCGAGGTCAAATGGCGGAGACTATACTTGTTCCGCTCTACCCGCAGATTTCTTATGTTTTTAGGCCGCCGCCGCGCCTTACAGGATGTTTTGCCTCCAGATGCTCCGTCTGCGATCGAGACAATCCTGAAAAAATTTTTATAAAGTTTTAATTTTTTCTTGACGGGTATTTTTGTGCTTTTTGCGGGGGAGTCGTGGCCTGATTTTTATATCTTCTCAGAGCGACTTGTGCGCCTTCTACCGGGAGATTTCCCGCCATTCCGGCTTTTTTATTCAATGTCATCCGATCGGGCCGCCACGGCGCTCTCAGAGCGCGAAAAAATCATGAGATATAATAATACCGGTTGCGCGATGGGGGGTGACGACGGGAGGTGTGCCGTGATCGTACAAACGGCTCAAATCAATTCACTGAAAACGTCCGGTGGCTTCAAGCCCCTGAAGCGTCTCTCCGACGGCGATCTGCTCGGCCGGCTCATGAAAGCCCGAGGCACCGAGCGCGCCATGCAGCAGCGCTTTGTGCTCTATCTCGCCGAGGTCGAACGGCGCAGACTCTACCTGCCCCTGGCGTACGGCTCGCTCTTCGAGTTCTGCACGGATTATCTGAAATATTCACGCTCCTCGGCCACGCGGCGTATCAGCGACGCCCGGTGCATCGCGCGCTACCCCCGGATGGCGGAGTTGTTTCGGCGGGGGGAGTGTGAGCTGACGGTGCTCGCGACAATCGCCGAGGTCGTGACGAAGGATAACTGCGCGGAGATAGCTGTTTGGCTCACGGGGCGATCGCTGCGAGAGGTCGAGGCGTACGTCCAGCGGCGGCAGCCGGAGAGAGCGCTCCGGGACCGGGTCCGGCAGATCTATGTCATGAGCGCACAGCCTGCCGGGGAGCCGCGAAACGGCGCCGCGCCCCGCGGGAAGCGGGAACGAAGAAGCGCTGGGGGCAACCGCCAAGCAGGGGTCGGCCGCTATGACGGGGTCGGCCGATGCGCCGCGCGCGGTTCTCCCAACGGCGGCGGCAAATAAGAATCATTCTATATCTACTCCCAGCGCTGGGCCTAAAACAGCGCAACTGCTTGATAATACATCAGTTAAAAATCGGGGATTGCGCGTCGGCTCCGGTGACGCCTCGGATGGAGACACTCGTTCATTGCGCGTCGGCTCCGGTGGGGGCGTGGCCTTCGGGGGTGCTGAGTCCCCGGAGCGGGTCGTGATCGAGAAGAAATTCAAGATAGAATTCACCGTGGAGCCTGAATTCATGCGGGATCTCGAGAGGGCCAGAAGTCTCCTTCCGACGAAGCACCCGAAGAGAATAGGATTAGAACAATTATTCGGCGTTTTTTTAAAAGAATATCTAGATCGTCACGATCCTGAGAGCAGAATGAAAAAGAGAAAACAACGCGGTGAGAACAAGAAAAATGTGATATCGAGAACAAAAAGGGCGCTAAAATCAACAAGTCCGCGTGTGGTGATACCAACGCCGGGTGCAGGGATCATGGCGAGGCGGGTGATCAATGCTCGGGATGTGGGGATCGCGGGGATACGGGTAAGAAATCCAACAAACGCAGTAACGCCGAGCAAACCCGCCACATTCCGCAGGCTTCTCTGCTTCAAACACAACCAGCTCGAGGCGGAAAAAGCGTACGGAAGAGATCACATGAAAAAGTTCTACAAGAGAGAATAAAATGCTTTTCGGCCATGGGGAGGTACTTCGGCGGCGGAGGCACTTCGGCGGCGGAAGTTACTTCGGTTGGGGAATTTCTTCAGCAGCGGGGGAGCGCCGGGATTGAATAATACCGGCGGGAATAATATAAAATCAGGCGTCGGATCGGGAATTCGGAATCGAGCATATATGAATTCTATCGGCGGGAATGATATTTTTTGGTCGTGGATAAGAGGTCGGCACGCAGTGCGAGCCTTCGCACAGGGGGAGGTTCCACCGGAAGAGGCAATTCCGGGGTGGTTGCGTGCTCGGCAGCACCTCCGGATCAGCTAAAACGATAACATTCTGCAATGGTTATGCTTGCCATGCGGAAAACAAGTGAATCACCAGTTTTATATTGACTGTCACCGAGTCCGTATATAGGGATTGAATATGCTTGGCAGGTGGATGCGCCGCCGCTTCGATTGAATATGCTTGGCAGGTGGATGCGCCGC
>CBFCXB010000213.1:0-5479 GCA_965601905.1 uncultured bacterium
TCGATCCACTTTAAACTTCTAAACCTTTTGTCTAATGGCATAACAAGATTTAGATTACATAATAAAATGCGTAAAAACCCGCTGTAGGAGCATTCTATCGCGCGGGCCGTTAAGAGTCAATTGATAAAAGAATCCCCAATAATATAAAGAGATATGGAAAAAGAGTTGTGAACTATACCATGTAGATAGGTAGCGTGGGCCGCGGCCTAAGATGAGCGGAGATAGGCTGCGAGGCTCGATTATTCTTTATTTCCTACGGGCGGCCGGTTCCCGAAGTGTCCCGAAGGGACATTTATGCATCAGCCGGGAACCGGCTGATAGGCGACGTCGCGAGCTGCGCGAGCGACGCGCCGTGCCTTTCGGGGAGCGGCCGCCCGATAGATCGCACGAACGAGCGCAGCGAGCGATGTGCGATCTATCGTTAGCATCGGCGAACATTTGGTGCGAGTATGCAGAAACGCGAATCTCACTCCCAGTGCTGAGACTCTTTCCAGGTTCGCCAATGCCGCCCCAGAGGGAAATAACGCGAACCATTTTCAATGTTGAAACTGGCCGTGATACTTCATTCTTTTGTATGTGAATTTTTGGTCGGGCGCGTAGGTACGGCGGCCGACGGCGAGTTCCGCAGTGCACCGGCCACCACCGCCCATGATCAATCGGAACACATCGCGTAGACGCCGGTGCGCTTCGGACTGTTTGAGCCGGAGCGCCCCCCGTCCCGGCGCCCGGCCAGTTTGTCAATATAGATCTTTTGACGTATCAAGGTTCAATGTACGGTAAACCGTACATTTACTCCCAGCGATGGGAGTGTTTCAACTTTGAAATGTGTATCTGATGCATGTTTTGATACACTCCCAACGTTGGGAGTGATCGTTCGTCAATGCGGCCAAGATGGGGGCATATGCGAAATATTCGTTCGCATATTCGATCTCGCTGTAATGTCCCGGGCCATTCTGATTCATATGTATCGGTCTCGAATTACATATGCGTGCCGCGGAGATATGTATTTATTCATAACGAGATAGACGTATACGGACCGGTCCGATGCCCTTGACATCGGGACAGGCGGGTGATAGGTTAAATAGGCGTCGAGCGTGGGCTATGCGAAGAGGGTGCCGGTCGCAGGTGCTGCTGCGGAGGCGTCGATTGCGGGCCATGCTCCAAAGGAACCGGCGGAACAGGTAGAGTCGATGGAACCAAAGGAGCCGGTAGAACCGGTGGAACCGAAGAAACCCATGGAAGCCAAAGAGGCGCGCTATTACAAGGCGCTCGATGCAAAAAAGGTGCAGTGCCGTCTCTGCCCCCACTTCTGCTTGATAGAGGGGGGCGCGCGGGGCACGTGCAATCTGCGCGAGAACCGCGGCGGCACGCTCGTCACCCTCTCGTACGGGCGCACGGTGACGGCCAATATCGATCCGATCGAGAAGAAGCCGCTCTACCACTTTATGCCGGGAAGCCTGATCCTCTCGATCGGGCCGAACGGGTGCACCTTTTCATGCGACAACTGCCAGAACTGGAATATATCGCAGGAGCAGGCGCCCACCCGCCATATCCCCCCCGAGGAGCTTGCCACGCTGGCGGGGCGCGACGGTTCGATCGGCGTCGCCTTCACCTACACGGAGCCGCTCCTCTGGTTCGAGTATATCGAGGACGTCGTTCCCCTGCTCCGGGAGAGGGGGCTCAAGTCGGTCCTTGTGACCAACGGATTTCTCAACGAGGAGCCGGCGCGTGAGATCACATCCCTCGTGGATGGTTTCAATGTCGACCTGAAGAGCATGAGTGACGATTTCTACAAGACCTACTGCAACGGCAGGGTTGAGCCGGTCAAGCGGTTCATCGAGATCGCCGCCTCGTCATCGCATCTCGAGGTTACGAATCTTCTGATACCGGGCCTCAATGATACGTCCGAGGAGATCACGGAACTCGTGACGTGGCTCGCCGGCGTCGCGCGTGACATCCCGGTTCATTTCTCCCGGTTCTTTCCCCAGTACCGGATGACCGACCGACCGGCCACTCCCCGCGAGACGCTCGAGCGCGCCTATCGTATCGCAAAGGAACATCTCGATCATGCATATATCGGTAATATTTTCATAGACGGTACGGAGGACACGTATTGCCCGCACTGCAATGAAACGGTCGTCAAACGCGCCGGATACAGCACCGAGGTAATCGGTCGGGGGGGGACCTGCCCGAAATGCGGGAAACGGTTCGGGGGCGTGTGGGAATAAGCGTGCGCGTCCGCCGGCGCGGCGGTTCGATTCGGCGGTTCGATTCGGCGGTTCGTGAACGTGAACAGGAGGGTACGGTTTATTGAAGCATCTTGCACCGAAGGCGCTCGCCAAGCGGGTCATAAAACTCATAGGGGATAAAAAGGCCGAAGATATCGTCCTTCTCGACCTCAAGAAGATTTCCAGCGTCACCGATTATTTCGTCATATGCTCCGTGGGGAGCGACGTTCAGGCGCGGGTCGTCGCCGACGCCGTGGTTGAGGGACTCAAGGAGAGGGCGGTGATCTTGCACGTCGAGGGGTACGAGTCGGCGCGCTGGATTCTGATCGATTGCTTCGAGGTGGTGCTGCATATCTTCAGGCCCGAGGTACGTTCGTTCTACGGGCTGGAACGATTGTGGGGGGATGCCCCCCGGGAGGATTATCCGGATGGGCTCTGATGCGAACGGAAACGAATGCTCCGCCCGCGACGTGATTATTGATTGCATGGTCGCCGCGGCCGGTCTGGCCGGTCTGGACGTGCCTCGCGATGAGATCCAGATTGAACGTCCAACCGATCCGGAGCACGGCGATCTGAGCAGCAACATTACCCTGATACATGCGCGCAACGCAGGTCGGAAACCGCGGGAGCTGGCCGAAGACATCATACGGCACCTCAACTTCGATCCCGATTTCGTTACGCATGTCGATGTGGCCGGCCCCGGTTTCATAAACTTCACCTTCGCCCGCGCCTACCTGTGGAACCAGGTGGCCCTGATAAACGAGCGCGGCCCGCGGTACGGCGAGTCCCGGCTCGGCGGCGGGCGCCGCATCCAGGTCGAATTCGTTTCGGCGAATCCAACCGGCCCGCTCGTCATCGTATCGGCGCGCGCCGCGGCGGTGGGAAGCGCCCTCGTCAACGTGCTGCGGAAGGTCGAGGCCGAGTACTACATCAACGACACGGGAAGCCAGGTCGAGAAGCTGGGGCGATCGGCGCTCGCCCGCTTCAGGCAGCGTCTTGGCGAGGATGCGCCGTTCCCCGAGGACGGCTACCCGGGCGCATATCTCGCCGATATCGCCGGTGAGATTCCCGAGAAGCAGGGTGCCAAATGGCTCGCCCGCGGTGAGAAGGAGGCCGCCACGGCATTCGGCCGGTTCGCCATCGAGCATCTCATCGATCTGATACAGAAGGATTTGGAGATGTTCGGCGTGCGGTTCGATGTCTTCTTCAGGGAATCGGAACTCCACCGCGACGGCGGTGGGGTGGAGGAGATGTTCGATATCTTCACGAACCGTGGTGTGCTGTACGAGGAGGAGGGGGCCGTCTGGTTCCGGTCGAGCGACTTCGGAGACGAGAAGGACCGCGTCATTGTGCGGAGCGACGGCACGCCGACATACTTTCTCGCCGATGCGGCCTACCACCTCAACAAGTATCGCAGGGGCTTCTCGCATGTCATCGACATATTCGGCCCCGATCATCATGGGCACATCGCGCGGCTCCAGGCTGCGGCGGAGGTGTTCGGCGCGGGCAAGGGGTGGCTCGATGTCCTCACCGTCCAGTGGGTCAGGCTGATCGAGAAGGGAAAACAGGTCAGCATGTCGAAGCGCGGCGGTGAGTTCATCACACTCAGGGACCTCGCCGAGGATGTCGGCGTTGATGCGGCAAAATTCTTCTTTTTGATGAGAAAAACCAACGCCCATCTCGACTTCGATCTCACGCTGGCACGCACGGAATCGGAGGAAAATCCCGTTTACTACGTCCAGTACGCCCACGCCCGGATCTCGAGCGTCATCTCCTTCGCGCGTGAGGAGGGTGTTGCCTTCCCCGAGGACACCTCGTGCCTCGAGCTCCTCACCGAGCCGGAGGAGTGTGATCTGATGCGCCGCCTCGTCATCTTTCCCCAGCTTGTCGAGGGCGCGGCGATCACGCGGGAACCGCACCGGCTGACATCGTACGCCCAGCAGCTCGCCGCCACTTTCCATCATTTCTACCATATCTGCCGTATCGTGTCGAAGGACCGGCGGCTCAGCGAGGCGCGACTGCTGCTGGCGGAGGCAACGAGGATCGTGCTGGCCGAGTCACTGAGAATCGTCGGTATTTCGGCGCCCGAGCGGATGTGACCCGTCCGGCCGGTTTGAACCGGAACATACATATACATGAGCGCCCCGCGCCCCGCGCCCCGCGGGCACCCCGCGGGTCAATCAAGAGGAGGTACAATGTGAGTATCGTCGTCGTCGGCTCCGTCGCGTTCGATACGATAGAGACGCCGTTCGGTTCCATCGAGCGGGCGATCGGTGGCTCGGCCACCTACTTCTCGATTGCGGCTAGCCACTTTACGCCCGTGCAGCTCGTCGCAGTAGTCGGAGAGGATTTCGGCGAGGAGTACCGTGCGGCGCTCCTTTCGAAGGGCATCGACCTGGAGGGGCTCGATGTGGTGGCGGGGGGGAAAACCTTCTTCTGGCACGGACGCTACGGGACAGACCCCAACGAGCGCGAGTCGCTCGCGACGGAGCTGAACGTATTCGACTCTTTCCGCCCCGTGCTCCCCGCATCGTACCGAGAGGGCGCCTACCTTTTTCTCGGTAATATCGATCCCGAGATCCAGCTCGAGGTGCTCGGCCAGATGACCGGCGCTCCCTTCGTCGGCTGCGATACGATGAATTTCTGGATCGAGGGGAAGCCCGAGGCGCTGCGGCGGCTCCTCGAGCGTGTCGACATCCTGTTCATCAACGACGAGGAGGCGCGCATGTTGAGCGGCGAGCCGAACCTCGTAAAGGCCGCCGGGGCGGTGCTCGGCATGGGCCCTTCGGCCGTCGTGGTGAAGAAGGGAGAGCACGGCGCATTTCTATTTACAAAGGAGTTCACCTTCTTCGCTCCCGCGTATCCGCTCGCGGCGGTGACGGACCCTACCGGAGCGGGGGATAGCTTCGCCGGTGGATTCATGGGATTTCTCGCGGGGGCGCCTCAACGTGACGGCCGCCATCTGCGCCGGGCGATGCTGTATGGCACGGTGACGGCCAGTTTCACCTGTGGGAGCTTCTCCATAGAACGGCTGAAGGATATCACCAAACGAGCACTCGAGGACCGCTACCGGAGTCTCATCGACCTCGTCTCAGTTGGTGACGATTGAGCGCTCCGGGAAACACAATATCGCCGGCGCCAATGCGGCACACGACGGAAGTAGACGGTCGATAGAGCCGGCTAATTAGGAATTTATTTGAACGCCCGGGAGCCTTTCTTCAGACAAGCCGCGCAAATTATTTTAAAAACAT
>CBFCXB010000214.1:0-5366 GCA_965601905.1 uncultured bacterium
TCTCTCCCTCGCTTTGGGAAAGCGTTTCGACGAGCATATCGCCCGCCCGGCGGTCTCGCGGTGAGGGGACCTGCTTGGCGGGATTGTACGCGAGACCGGCGAACTGGATGATGCCGGCGATGATAAGCAGCGTCTCGGCGAATGGATAGCGGCGCAGCGGCTCGCGCCGGATCAACTCCCATGCGGTGTGCAGGCCGAGGCCGAACAGAATGGCGATCGCCGCGTGGGCGGGGAGAAGTGCGTTGCTGTAGCTCCCCTGGTGCATCTTCGAGATCCACGCTCCGCCGATGGCGCCGCCGCCGGCGCACAGGTAGAAAAGGAGCTGCATACGCCTGCCGCGCAGATATTGCGTGTACAGGTACAGAATCGCGAGGATCAGCGCTATCGAAAGCGGAAGGCCGAGGTCTATGGTCCAGAATGACGGTATATACCGCTTCACGATCGCATGCTGCCGGGGCAGATCGATGATATAGTACCGGAAGAGCCCGCCGTGGAGAGAATCGAGTGCGAGCAGCGAAGCGGCGGGGAGCAGGATCGCCGCCGCGATGAACCACATCGAACGCCGCCGGTGCACGAGGGCGGTGTAGAGCATGACCGGTACCGCGGCGAGGAGCGCGATCTGCTTGGTCAGGAAGGCGAGCGTGACGAGAATCCCCGCAGCGATATGCCATTTCGGCCCTTCCCGGAACCTGACGATATAGAAGCTCCAGAGCAGCAGAAACAGGAACAGCGAGTCGACCCTCGCGACATCCATCCAGGCGCCGCTCAGGCGGAATGTCGCCGCGAACAGGCATGCGGCGAGCAGTCCGACGAAGCGCCCCCGCGTTTCCCGTTTCACGAAGAGGTACACGAGCAGCATCGAACCGAGGGAGGATAAGAATGAAACAAGTCGCAGGGGAACGAACCCGGGGCCGGTCAGCTTGGAAACCAGCGCGGCGACGTAGAAGTAGAGGGGGGGATAGATGAACGGAACATAATCCGCCGAGGGGAGTACATACAGTTTCTCCCCGGCGAGAATCCGCGCGACGTGATCGACCGCGCCCCCCTCGAGCCATTCAAGCTCGTAGGGATACCGTATGCGCGGCACCGCGATGCAGACAAAGACGGCGATGTACGCGATCGCACAAATAGCGAGCACATATTTACATACTCTGGTCATCAGTGAAAGAACGGCGGATCTATATCTGGTTCTTTTCGGGCGGCCGCCGCTCGGGCACGTAGACACGCGGCACCGTTCCGTTGTTACACTCCAGCGAAACGTACAGGTTGCAGTAACAGCTTCCGTACTCGGCGACGTCCGGTTCCCGGTAGTCGCACGGACAGATGATATCCTTGTCGTGCTCGCGGTCGCCGGAGGCGAGCCGGCACGGGCACGACATGTATCCGTACCGTTCCCTGTTTATCAGGAGTCCTCCGAGCAGCTTCAGCGTCCGCTCCCGGTCCCGGTTGAAATAATACCCCTTCGGTTCGTTCAACTTCTTCAGCCGTTCGAACAGTTCCTCGACATTCATGACAGCCCCAGCGCCTCCTTTATCTCGTCCTCCTTGTAACCGACGATCACCCGGTCGCCGATGACGATGGTCGGATACGAGAGCCGTTCGTTGTATTTTCGAACCTCCGCGAGAACGGCCCGTTTCTCATCCCGGTCCAGAAGGTCGATATCGGTGAACTCGTGCGGGATGTTGTGCTCCTTCATGAAGCGCTTTGCCGCCTTGCAATGTATACACGTGCTGATCGTGTACATCTTGATGGGTCTCTGGTGATCCAACGTGTTCCTCCTTGAACGGGACCGTTTCGCGCTGCCTATCGCGGCGCTCCCCGTTCCGTAGCGATATAGTACGTCCGTTCCCCCTGCACCTGCGTTGCGATATGACCCTCCGCGGTGAGGCGCGAGAGGATCTTCGCCACGCCGGGCATCGGAACGCCGAGGGCCCGGTGCAGGTCCTCGGCCGTGCAGGGACGGCGCCGAACGAGGGCGACGATCTGTTCCTGTACCGCGATATTTTCCCGGCCCGCCTTCGCCGTTGTGTCGGTGATGATCTCGCACCGAGGCGCGATGAGCTTCCCCGCTTCCTCGAGAGCCCGCGCATCGAGCGGGCCGAGAGCCCGCTCGGTCCCTGGGCGCACCGCCGTATTGAGCTGCACCGAATCGACACGGAAGCGTTTCACCGCGTTCTGCAACGCATGCAGGTTCTCACGGTCGGTGTTGAACCCGTCGACGAGGAGGATCTCGAGGAGAACTTTCCCGGCGAAATCGGCCGTGAAACGTTCGAGCCCGTCGATGATCCGATGCAGGCTGCACCGCTCGTGTGGGCGGTTGATCCGGAGAAATGTTCGTTCCAGTGCGGTATCAAGCGAGGGAAGAACCGTGTCCGCGGCGAGCATCTCGTCGCGGACCGCGGCGTTGCCCAGGAGCGAGCTGTTCGTGATGACGGCAACCGGAATGCTGCTCATACGCTTCGCCTCGAGTATCAACTCGCCGAGCCTGCTGTACAGGGCCGGCTCTCCCGCTCCGGAGAGGGTCAGGTAGTCGGGTTTTTCCGGTATTTCGGAGAGCCGTCCCTCGAGCTCGCTCAGGATCTCACAGAGCGGGAAGAACGCACGCCGCTCGCACGTTTTGAGAGTTGTCGCTCCACACTCGCAATAGACGCAGTCGAACGTGCATGTCTTGTAGGGGATGATGTCTATGCCGAGCGATCTGCCGAGCCGCCGCGACGGAACCGGTCCGAAAATATGCTTCACGCCTCATGCTCCCGAAGAAAGATAACGGACTCTCCGGCTGGATGGAACAGGCGAAATGTATTACATCACGGCGCTTTTTACCAGGTTTAATTGTGGCTCAGCGGCAGCCCGGAGCTGACCGCTGCAGCCGCAATTCGCTGGCGCGGCGCAAAGCGTCCGCGCCAGCGAATATCGAATGACGCCGTCGGTACTTGCAGAAACGGTGAGAATCGATCATTATCAGTATTGACGAGTTGGAGGAGCATAGACATCAATGTTTCCCTTCGAGGGGGTTTGAATGGGCACCGTCTTTTCGAGTATGTACGAGGGTAAGAAGCGGTCTCCCGACGATCTGGTGAAACTGATACGTCCCGGGAGCAGGATATTCATCGGTTCGGGGGCCGCCGAGCCGCTAAGCCTGATCAAGGTTCTGATCGAGAAGGGAAAGTACATCGAGGATCACGAGACGATCAACCTGCTCGAACTGGGTACGACGCCTTTCGCCGAATCGGTGCTCAGCAAGCCGTTTCACAAGAACGCCTTTTTTATCGGCCAGAATGTCCGCGACGATGTGAACGAGGGAAGGGCCGAGTATACCCCGATCTTTCTCTCCGAGCTGCCGTCACTGATCCGCTCCGGCAGACTCAAGATCGACGTTGCACTGATTCAGGTGGCGCCGCCGGACAACTACGGATTCTGCTCCCTCGGTGTGTCGGTCGACATCGTGAAGGCCGGTGCCGAGAGCGCCGAGCTCGTCGTTGCGGAGGTCAACAAACAGATGCCCCGCACCCTCGGGGACTGCTTTGTCCATCTCAAGGACATCGATTACATCATCGAGAGCGACAGGTCCCTCATCATGTGGTCACCACCCAAGCCCGATGAGGTCTCCGACCGTATCGGGCGGAATGTGGCCCGCCTCATCGGGGACGGGGCGACGATCCAGGCCGGCATTGGAATGATCCCGAATGCGATTCTCTTCCACCTGCACGACAAGCATGACCTCGGCATCCACACGGAGATGTTCTCGGACGGGATCATCGATCTCGTCGAGAAGGGGGTCGTCACGAACAGCAAGAAGTCGATCCACAACGGCAAGATCATTGCCACCTTCTGCATGGGCACGCAGCGTCTCTACGATTTCGTCGACGACAATCCGCTGATCGAATTTCATCCGTGCGATTACACGAACGATCCCTTCATAATCGCACAAAACAGTAAAATGATCTCCATCAACGCGGCTATCCAAGTCGATCTCACGGGGCAGGTCTGCGCCGATTCGATCGGTGAGTACTTCTACTCGGGTATCGGGGGACAGGTCGATTTCGTGCGCGGTGCGGCACGGTCCAAGGGAGGCAAGCCGGTCATCGTGCTTCCATCCACGGCGACGCAGGGTACCGTCTCGCGTATCGTTCCCTACCTGGACCAGGGGGCAGGTGTCGTGACCTCGCGGGGGGATGTTCACTACATCGCGACCGAGTACGGGATTGCCAATCTCCACGGTCAGAACCTCAGGGAGCGCGCCCTCGCCCTCATCAGCATCGCGCACCCCGATTTCCGGGATAAGCTGCTGAACTACGCGAAGCAGCGGCGTATCGTGCATATGGACCAGATGCCGCTCGCGGGCGCGGGCCGGTTCTATCCGGAGAAATACGAGCATGCGGTCGTCTTCGGCGACATCGAGGTCTACTTCAGACCCGTCAAGCCGATCGACGAGGCACTCGACCGGGCGTTCTTCTATTCGCTGAGCGACGAATCGATCTACTACCGCTTCTTCAACATCGTCAAGTCGATGCCGCACGAGAAAATCCAGCCGTTCGTGAATATCGATTACCGAGAGGAGATGGCGATCGCGGGGCTTCTCGGCGAGCCGGGGGGCGAGGAGATCATCGCGATCGGTCGTTTCAGGAACGATCCCGCCGACAACGAGGCCGAAGTGGCGTTTCTCGTTGGGGACGACTGGCAGAACCGCGGGATCGGCACGCACCTGATGCGGAAATTGATCGATATAGCGCGGGATATGGGGATCGAGGGATTCAAGGCGGAGGTGCTCGCCGACAACGAGAAGATGCTGCACGTATTTCACAAGGTCGGCTACCCGATCCACAGCAAGCTCGATGAGGGATCGTACTTCATCCGTATCGTATTCTCCGAGGGGGAAGCGAGGTGACGGATTCACAGCACCCGAAGGCCGCCTTCATCTACGCCCCGCGGCTCGGCGAGTTCCAATTCAGCCCGGATCATCCGTTCAAGCCGGAGCGCGTATTGCGCGTTTACAAGATGTGCCGTGAGCGGAATCTGCTAATCGGTCCCCGCGTAAGGGTGGATGAGCTGCGGGGGATCGAAACGGGTGTTCTCGAACGGTTCCACAGTCCCGAGTATATCGCCGCGCTGAAGCGGGCGGATGTGGGCGGTGACGTCGATCTCGATATGCTTCATCACGGCATCGGGTCACAGGAGAATCCCGTCTTCCGTGGTATGTACGAATTCTCGGTCCTCTCCGCCACGGCGAGTGTCCGGGCGGCGCGGCTTGTCCTGGAAGGAACGGAGAGCGCCTTCAATCCGTGCGGCGGATTTCACCATGCCCATCCCGACCGCGCGTCCGGATTCTGTTACGTGAACGATGTTGCGATCGCCATCCGGGAACT
>CBFCXB010000215.1:0-5356 GCA_965601905.1 uncultured bacterium
CCGCTCGAGGTGCTCAACAAAGGTGAGCCTGTTGCATTTCAAAGTTGAATCCAAGAATATAATTAGATTTTTTATGCCTGTAATAGTGGGTGCTGAGAGCAGCAAAATGTACATTTTACTTATACACTATGTATCGGTATAAATGGTCCAACAAGCTATGAACCCGTTCAAGTGCTTGCAATGAATGAAATAATAAGAATAAGGGCTTTAATGTTTGATCTGATTTCCCACGGATGGGAAATGTTCCGGAACATTTCTTTCAGGACGCGCTTGATCACCGCCCTCTTCGTGCTGATCATCAGCTCCGCCTCGGCCACCATCATGATCGGCAATACCGTTTTCGGCCGCAAGGTGGACGAGCTCGCCGGTGCGAAGGTGGCGGTCGATCTGAAGGTCGCCGAGCAGGTCTTCAATGCACGGCTCGAGAAGCTGCGGCTTCTCATGGTGGCGGCTTCGGGCAGGGAATGCTTCGAGAACGAATCTTTCTGCGCTTTCTTGCTGGAGGAAGTGCCCGAGGGAATCGTGGTCTTCTCCACGGGAGACGGCGCCATCGCGTGCCGGTATAGCAGTGACGTGCATTCGGGCGGGAGAGCGGGGCCGGTGGGGATCTGCAACGTGCTGAAGGCATGTGAGGGCCGGTCCACGGACTGCACCGGTTCGGGGTCCGGTGTTGGGAGCGGCCCGCCGGAAGATGGTGCACACGTATCGGCCGGGATCGTCACGAAACGCTTAGACGCCGGCCGGATGAAGAACATCCCCCTGGCCGAACTTCATGAGACGATGCGGGCGAAGGATACGGCCGTCGCATCTGTCATGGCTCTCGACGAAACGAACAACATGAAGTAGTGTCGAATGGATAATGCTCCGGTACAAGTGCTGGTTGTCGATGACGAGAGAGCCGTCTGTATCAGCTGCAAACGGGGTGCTCGAGGATGAGGATTACGCGGTGGATTACGTTCTCGCGGGCGAGGAGGGACTCGAGAGGGCCGTAGGCGGCAGCTACGATGTGATTCTTCTCGATCTCGAAATGCCGGGCATGCACGGGCTCGAGGTCCTGGAAATGATCAAGAAACGGCGCCCTGAGTTGGTCGTGATCATCATCACGGGGTATGCGACCATCCAGACGAGCATAGAGGCCATCAAGAAGGGCGCTTTCGACTAGGTGCCGAAGCCGTTCACTCCCGAGGAGCTCGCGATGACCGTCGCCAGGGCGCTCGAGGACAGGGCACTCCGGAGCGAGAATGTATTTCTCAAGCGGGAGCTATCCATGCTCCGCCGGGAAAGTCCCATCATTGGCCGGTCGAAGGCCATGGAAGACATCATGCGCCAGATACTGAAGATCGCCCCGACCGACTTTACCGTGATGATATACGGCAAGTCGGGTACGGGCAAGGAACTCGTCGCGCGTGCCATACACGATAACAGCAATCGCAGCGGCAAGCCGTTCATGGCCGTCGATATCTCATCACTGACGCCGGCCCTCATCGGGTCGGAATTGTTCGGGCATGTGCGGGGAGCGTTCACCGGGGCGACGCAGCACAGGCCGGGGTACTTTTCCATCGCCCACGGCGGTACGCTGTTTCTGGATGGGATATCCAATATAAGTTTGGAGCTTCAGGGCAAGCTCCTGAGGGTGCTCGAGAGTCACCGGGTCCGGCCGGTCGGTTCCGAGTAGGAGCAGAAGGTGGACGTGAGGGTCATCGCGGCCACGAACAATGATCTGCACCAGCTCGTGGAGGACAAGAGTTTTCGCGAGGATCTCTACTACCGCCTCAACGTCATCCCGATAACGGTGCCTCCCTTGAGCGAAAGGACGGAGGATATCCCGTTACTGGCGATGCATTTTCTGCGGACGGCCGTGGAGGAGTCGGGTACGGAGGCGAAGGCTTTCACGACGCAGGCAATGGCCAAGCTCGTTTCCTACGAGTGGCCCGGCAACGTGAGAGAGCTGAAAAACCTGGTCTACCGGTTGGTTGCAACGACGGAGACGGACCTCATCGGCGTGGAACAATTGCCGCCGGAACTCATGGAACCTCCGGTGAGCACGTGGAAACTCGTGATGGACAGCGTGCCGCGCGACGCCGACGAGCTCAAAGTGATGAAATCGAAGCTCAAGCAGGTGGTATTTGCACGGGTCGAGAAAAATTTCGTGGTCTACGCACTCAACCGGTCCGGCTGGAATGTAACGCGCGCCGCCGAGCTCGTCGGTATGCACCGTCCCAACTTCCATGCGCTGATGAGGAAGTACGGGATCAGGATCAGGGACGGCATGTGATGGGTGCACGGCGCCCGCAGGGCGGAACCGCCGGTTGTTGCGATAGGTGAGAACGGTGCCGGCTACCCGCCGCCGAGATACCGCGCGAGCCACCGGTGGATCTCCTTCCACCAGCGGACGTTGTTCTGCGGCCTGCCGATCACGTGTCCCTCATCGGGAAATACGACGAGGCGCGAAGGGATCCCCTGCCGCTGGAGGGCGGTGAAGAGCTGAAGGCTCTCGGCGAACGGTACGCGGTAGTCCCGCTCGCCGTGCGTGACGAGCGTCGGTGTTTTGAAGTTGTGCGCGAAGCAGTGCGGCGACCACCGGTCGTAGAGCTCCGGCTCTTCCCACGGGCTTTCGCCCAAATCCCATGCGGGGTACCATAGCTCCTCCGTCGCTCCGTAGAAGCTCGTCGCGTTGTAGAGACCGGCATGGCTCACGATGCAGTCGAACCGGTCCGTATGACCCATGATCCAGTTCACCGAGTAGCCTCCGAACGAGCCCCCGATCGCCGCCTGCCGGTCACCGTCGACGAAATCGTACCGTGCGATCACGTGGTCCAGGCCCTTGATCAGATCCTCGTAGCACCGGCCGCCGTAATCCCGGCTGACCTCTTCCCGGAATGTCGAGCCGTACCCCGAGCTGCCGCGCGGATTGATGAAGACGCCGACATAGCCGGGAGAGCACACGAGCTGGAAGGTGAACCATGTCGTCATGAAGGCGTCGGCCCACATGTTCTGCGGCCCGCCGTGTATGGTGAGGACGACGGGGTATTTCCGCCCGGGATCGAAACCGGGCGGCTTCTGGATGAACCCGTGCACCCGCGCGCCTTCCGCCCCGGTGAACCAGAACTCCTCGAGCGGCGGCAGATCGAGTTCCTCGAGAGCGCCGGCATTTGCCCATGTGCGCCGCGCGGCGTTTCCACCGGCCGAGGGCATTGTGTACACCTCACCGGGCAGGTAATTGTACGAGCGGACAAAGACGAGCGTTTTCCCGTCGGGAGTGATATCGAGCGCGGTACTGAAGCCGTCATTCGTCAACCTCTTGATATCTTTCTTCAGCGTAACACGGTAGATCGAACAGCGCCCCTCCCCGCGGGCCGTGAAAAAGCAGGATTTCCCATCGGGAGCCCAGACTATCTCCCTTACCGATCGATCGAGGTCGTCCGTCAAACGGATGTGTTCGTTTTTCTTTCTGTCGAAGATCGTGAGACGTCTCCGGTCGGACTCGTTGCCGACCTTTTCCATCGCCGTGTAGGCGATGTACCGCCCATTGGGTGAATACCGCGGATGTCCGTCCAGCGCCGGATTCATCGTAATCTTTCTCTCCGAGAGCGTTTCCGTGTCGATGGCGTACAGATCGTGATTCGTGCTGATGGCGAGCATCGGATCGGCATTTTTGACGTAGCACACCTCCGTGCCGTCCGGGGAGACATCGAAATCGTAAGGGCTGGAGAGCGATACGGGAGGCACGTCGGCGTCGAACGGCGTTACATCCGTCATCTCTCCCGTCTCGATATCGACGAGGAAGAGGTGGTTGCGCTCGTCGCCGAGCCACCGGTTCCACTGCCGGAATAGGAGCCGGTCGATGGTCCGGGCCGTGCAGTGGGGCAGCTCCCGCTCCGTCCAGTTCTCGATATCGGTCTTTTCCTCGGGGAGAACCCGCGAGCCGCAGATGATGTGCGCGCCGTCGCGCGCCCAGATCGGCGCATGGAGGCCGGTTTCCGAAACGGTGATCTGGCGCGCCTCGCCGCCACCGGCCGGTATGAGAAAGAGGTTGGCTGTACCGGCGCGGCCCGAGATGAAGGCGATCCGCTTGCCGTCAGTCGACCATCGCGGCGAATGATCGGCCTCGGGGCTGTTGGTGAGCTGGAAGCCCTCACCGCCGCCCGACGGCATGAGCCATATATCGCTGTTGAAGCTGTCGTGCTCGAGGTCGGGGATGGAGACGGTATAGGCGATCCATCGGCCGTCCGGTGAGACGCGGGGATCCGATACCGTTTTCAGCCGGTACAGGTCCTCTGGCGCCATCGGCCGCTTCGCCCGGCAGTGAGCGGAAACATTGACCAAACAAACGGCGATTACGAACAGCACGGCGCATTTTTTCATATTTTTTCCTCCTGGTTGGTAGCGCATCGTGTATTATAGTGGGGCGGTGCGCTTTTGACCAGAAAATCCCCTTGCCGGTGAGCGTTTTGTGGGCGAATTCCGATAAATGGAGGATATGATGAAGGTACGCAGCTTCTGTTTTCTATCGATTCTGATCGTCATGTTTCTCGCAAGCCACTGTCTTGCGCGGATCGCTTCGCAACAGGAAGGCGGCCTCGCGCCGAAAGAATCCCCGGAACTGGAGGAAACAACCGTCGAAACATCTCACAGTGTACGGATAGCGGGCAAGACTATCAGTTACACGGCAACGGCCGGGACCATGGTTCTGAGGGACGAGGGGGGGAAACAGAAAGCGACCATTTTTTTCATATCGTACACGAAGAAAAACGGGGAGGACGCTCTGGACCGCCCGATCACCTTTTCCTTCAACGGCGGTCCCGGATCGTCGTCTGTCTGGCTGCATCTGGGACTGCTCGGCCCCCGGAGGGTTGCGCTGAATGATGATGGCACGGCGCCGCAACCGCCGTATCACCTCGTCGAGAACGAATACTCCCTGCTCGATGCGACGGACCTCGTCTTCATCGATCCGGTCACGACCGGATTCAGCCGGCCGGTGCCGGGTGAGGATCCGAAGCAGTTCCACGGTGTCGACGAGGATATCCAGTGGGTTGGTGAGTTCATCCGGCTGTTCCTCGCCAGGCACGAGCGGTGGGCGTCGCCGAAGTTCCTCATCGGCGAGAGTTACGGTACGACCCGGGCGGCGGGGCTTTCGGGTCATCTCCAGGAGCGGCATGGGATCTATCTCAACGGGATCATACTCGTATCATCGATACTCGATTTCCAGACGGCCGGATTCGCATGGGGGAACGACTTGCCCTATGTGCTGTTTCTTCCAACATACACGGCAACGGCGTGGTATCACGGCAAGCTCGACGGGCGCTTCGAGGGGAATCTTGCCGCCGCGCTCTCCGAGGCGGAGGAATTCGCCCTC
>CBFCXB010000216.1:0-5331 GCA_965601905.1 uncultured bacterium
ACTGGCCGTATCGCTCTTCGGCTCCTCCGGGGCTGTCGTTGCGACGGTGGTCATGACACCGCTGCTGCTGATATTCGGTGAGGTGATACCGAAGGCGGCGTTTCTCTATCATGCGGATAGTGTCTCGATCATCACCGCACCGTTGCTCCAGATCATGTCGTACATCCTGTGGCCGCTCGTGTGGCCCGCGACCGTCCTTGCCCGGTCGCTGCTCCGCCTGTTCGGCGCCCAAGAGCGGAATTTCAACCTCATCTCCTCGCGCGAGGAGCTGGTCTACCTGTACCGCCGCGGCAAGGAGGAGGGAGCGGCCGAGCGGAGGGAGCGTCTCATCATCGATCGGATATTCCGCGTCAAGAGTGTCGATGCGCGGGAGCTGATGGTGCCCAGCGAACGGGTCGTTTCCTTCCCGGTGACCGCATCGCTTGGTGAGGTGATTACCGAAGCGAACAAGCACACCTATTCGCGTTTCCCGATCACGGCCGCCGGGAACACCCGGCGTGTCGTCGGCGTCGTATCGCTCTTCGATCTCCTCGGCCTCGACGGGGGCGTCTCACTCGATGCGGTGATGCAGGCGCCCTTCCTCGCGAACGAGCACGACTCCGCCGAGCGGCTCCTTATCATAATGAAAGAGATATCGTTCCATATGGTGATCGTCGTGAATGAGGCGCGCGAGTTCATCGGCGTCGTCACGCTGGAAGATGTCATCGAGAACATCGTGGGGGATATCGCCAATGAGTACGAGCAAGGGGGATAGGATGCCGCCGGATCGTTTCTACCCGCTTCCCGTGGAGCCGGGAAGGCGCCGCATGGCGATTCTCGCCGAAGGGTGTTTTTCCCCCCTCGGCGCCAAGACGGCCGTGTGTCTCGTCCGGTACATTCCCGAGGAGGTGGTCGCCGTCATCGATTCCAGTCGCGCCCCGTCCACCGCACGCGAGCAACTCGGATTCGGCGGCGACATTCCCGTCGTGCGGTCGCTGGACGACGCGCTCGCCCATGGTCCCGATACGCTCGTCCTGGGAACGGCGCCGCGGGGCGGCAGCCTCTCGGCCTCGGAACGAACCGTGATCATTGCGGCGCTCTCGGCTGGGCTCCACGTGATAAACGGCATGCACCGGTTTCTCAACGAGGATCCGGAACTCGTCCGGCTGGCCCGCTCCGCCGGTGTGGTCATGTGGGATGCGCGCAGGCCTCCACCGGGCCTCGGTGTTTCCTCCGGCGAGGAGTGTCCGCATTGCCCGGTGATACTGACCATCGGATCCGACTGCAACACGGGCAAGATGACATCTGCCATGGAGATCACGCGCGGGCTCGCCTCTCGCGGCCACAGGACCGGATTTGCCGCATCGGGGCAGACCGGCATCATGATAACGGGCACGGGCATACCGGTCGATCGGGTGATCGCCGATTTCATCGGGGGGGCGACCGAGCGGCTCGTCCTGGAGAACGCCGCGGGCAGCGACTACGTTATTCTCGAGGGGCAGGGATCGATCATTCATCCGGGGTATGCTGGGGTCACGGTGGGTATGATCGCCGGGAGCATGCCCCATGGCATGATTCTGTGCCATCAGCCGACACGGACGGTCGTTCGCAACTACACCGTTCCGATACCGCCGCTGCCGGATCTCATAGCGTTATACGAGGACGCGATCAGGGGAATCAAAAAGGTCCCCGTTCTGGGGATTGCCCTCAATACCTTCGATCTGGACGAGGATCGCGCAAGAGTCGCCATACGGCGTGCGCGGACCGAAACCGGCCTTCCCGTCACCGATCCGGTTCGCTTCGGCGCCGATCGGCTCATCGAGGCCATTCTCGCAGTGAGAGGTTCGGGCCGATCGTTCAATCGGTAGGATTGTACCGCAGGATGGTTCCCCACTCACCGATTGCGAAGAGCTCGCCCGCCGGATCAGCCCAAATGCCGTTGAGCTGTATCGTTGTCCAGCTCGAGATATCGTGCCATTTGTCACCGTCATAGCGGAGTGCCGTTCCGCTCCGACCCGCCGCGAACACATTCTCCGCGGATGTTCCCCAGACACAGGTGAGATCCTTCGTCGTGCACATTTGCATCTCCATCCAGGTCGTCCCGTTGTAGTGCACGATCGCGCCCGTGCTCCCGACGGCGAAGATATCATCGGGAGAGCTTCCCCAAATGTCGAAGAGGGGCTGGAACGTATTGCTCGTCTTGCTGTTCCACCCGGATCCGTTGTAGTACAGAATGGTGCCGACATCTCCGACGGCGTACACATCGTCACCGGCGCCGCCCCAGACGCCGTAGAGGTTGTTCGATGTGACCGTCGTCATCTCGCTCCAGCTCGTGCCGTTGTACTTGACGATCGTGCCGAACAGCCCCACGGCGAAGAGGTTAGTGTTGTTGCTGCCCCAGATGCCGGCGAGCCAGTAGGATGTCCCGCTCGGCATCGTGTTCCAGCTCGCGCCGTTGTAGTGGATGATCGTGCCCGGATCCCCGATGATGAAAAGATTGGAATCGGAAAATCCATGGATGCCGGTGAGCCCCATAGCAACACCGGCAGGCATCATGCTCCAGCCGGATCCGTCATAGTGGAAAGCGGTCCCCTCATCTCCCACGGCATAGGCGAAGTTCGTCGTATCTCCCCAGAGGGCCGTCAGGTCGCTCGATGTTATACCCTCCATCGATGTCACCCAGCCACCCCCATCCTTTTTCAGGATCGTGCCGACCGAGCCCGAGGCGATCGTCTCGCCGTCGACGCACAAGACACTGTGAAGAACGTGCTGCGTGCCCGAATTCTCCGTATTCCAATCGGCTCCGTCGTAGCGGAGGATCGTGCCGCCGTATCCCACCGCAAAGACATCGTTGCCGGCGGTGCCGCACACGCCCTTGATGTGATGCGGTGTCGGTGTTACGACATCGCCCGTTGCGCTCTCATAATCCCATGTCAGAATCGTGCCGTTCGTCCCGACGATGAACCATTCGCCGTCCGGGCTGATCCAGATGGAACGGAATTCCTCGGAGACGCTCGTAGTGACGGTTTCCCACTGGGCGTTGATGAAGTGCCGGCGCACCGTGCCGTTCCTCCCGACGGCGACGATCCCCGACGAGCCGCCGTGGATATCGTAGAGAGGCTGCGTGGTGCCGCTCGTCATCTCGGTCCAGCCGGCGCCGTTGTAGTGGAGGATCAGCCCCCACCACCCGACGGCGTACACGTTGTCGCGGGAAGTGCCCCAGACGCCGTAGAGATCGAACGTTGTCGGGCTCGCCATCGTGACCCAGTCGCTCCCGTCGAAATGGAGAATCCTGCCTTCCTCGCCGACGACGAAGATATCGGTTCGGTCCGCTCCCCACACGGCGTTCAGGTCCCGTGTCGTGCCGCTTCGCATGGAACGCCAGCGCTGGCCGTCGTGATGCATGATGACGCCGCTCGCGCCGACGGCGTACCAGTCGCTCGCCGATGCCGCCCATACTGCGTTGAACGGCACACCCGTGGTGATGATCTCCCATGGCGGTTCCTCGACTTCGGGTTTGGGCCTCGGCCCGGTCGAATCATCGCTGCATGAGTCGAGAAGGAACGGTGCGAAAGATAGAACGACGATCAGGGCGATTCTCACGAACATGGTGTGCAACATGGACGACACTCCTTTTGAATGCACCGGTGGGGATTTCTCACGGTCGGCGGTGAGGAGTATGGTATCTGCTGGTATGCATATAACTGTCTATACCTCGTGTATTCGAAATATACGAAATACGGGGTTTAATACAAGCTCTGAATCGGTGATGCCGCGTGATGTGTGACCGGTTAGAACGTGAATGCCACGCCGGCGTGTATCGAGTAGTATCCGGCCGATGCTCCCTCGGTCGCCACGATGGTGAAGAGGGGGAGAATCTCGAAGTAGCTGATGTCGATTCCCGCCCCGAAGCTCATGCCGATCTTGTTTTCCGATGTCTCCTCGTCGGCGAATGTCTCGGTTTCGCCCGCGTATGAAACCATGATCGTCGTCTCCGAGTTCAGGATGTAGAGCCCCGCGCCGATCTCGGCAAACAGCCTGAAGCGTGATCTCTCTCCCGTCGGTGCAAGCAATCTCACCACCGGCGCGATCTCCACGACGGTCCGGGAGCCGGTGACCTCCCACACGATGCCGGGGTAGTGGAGTTCCCCGACAAGGGTCTTCTCATCAGGTCCCCACCGGCCGTACGATATCCGCCCGCCGGCCATGACGTACGGCGTTATCCGAAACAAGGCGTGTCCACCGGCGGCGAAGCCGGCATTCCAGTACTCGTTTCCATCGCCGGTCAGACCGGTGATACCGCCGCCCATGCCGAGCGTGCCTTGAAGCGCGTGCACCCCCTCCGGGATCGCCGGGACGGCGAGCAGGCACATGGCAAGAGTGGCAATCGCAAATCGTTTCAGTGTGGAGCTCTCCTTGCGTCTTGCGGTGCTCATCCGTCTGCCCGGTGAGATCCGGCTCCCGTTTTCACTGCGGAGCGCCGATCCGCCCTGCGCGGTTTTTTCTGCGTCACGGTGAGCGGCGCCGCGTGCCAGATGCGCGTGTTGTATTCGAGAACCGCCCGGTCTGAGGAGAACCACGCGATCCGGGCGACGTTCAGAATCGCTTTCTCGGTCCATGAGCGCCGGTCCAGGTAGGTGGCATACACCTGCTCGCGGCACTGACGGTAGCCCTCGAAATCGGCGAGCACGAAGTAGGGATCTTTCTCGAGAAGATGGTCGATGAGGGGGCGGAACAGATCGGGCGATTCGGGCGAGAAAAAACCGCTGCGAACGAGATCGATTACCTGGACGAGAACGGGATCGTTCCGGAGGTAGTCGCGTGGATCGTACGATCTCCGCAGTTTTTCGACCTCCTCGGGGATCAGCCCGAAGGTGAAGATGTTATCGGGTCCGACCCGTTCCATGATCTCGACATTCGCGCCGTCGAGCGTGCCGATCGTGAGGGATCCGTTCAGGGCGAATTTCATGTTGCCGGTGCCGGAGGCCTCGTACCCGGCGGTGGAGATCTGCTCGGAGATGTCCGCGGCGGGTATCACCTTCTCGGCCAGCGAGACCCGATAGTTGGGACAGAAGACGACCTTGAGGGTCTGATTGGTCGCCGGATCCCGGTTGATCAGCTCGGCCGCGTGGCAGATCAGTTTTATGACCATCTTCGACGTGTAGTAATCGGGCGCCGTCTTGCCGCCGAAGATGAAGGTGCAGGGGTGCATGTCGAATTCGCGATCCTCCTTGAGACGCAGCCAGCAATGGATGACGTGGAGGATGTTCATGAGCTGTCGCTTGTATTCGTGTTACCGTTTCACCAGCACGTCCAAGATCGTGGCCGGGGCGAAATAGGATCACGTGATAT
>CBFCXB010000217.1:0-5329 GCA_965601905.1 uncultured bacterium
AACCACTCGGCCCGCGATATGCCTGATGTGCACGCGAGCAGCACGATCATCGCGAGCAGCCCCTCGGCAAGCATGCCGCCGTACCCGATGGGGCGCGCATCGCTTTCCCGGTCGAGCTGCTTCGAGGTGGTCCCGGTCGAAACGAGACTGTGGAATCCCGAGATGGCGCCGCACGCGACTGTGATAAACAGAAAGGGGAACAGCGGAGGCGCCCCCGTCTCGACACGGTTGATCGCCGGGGCGGTGATCGTGGGATGGTATATGAGTAACCCGATATACATCGCCACCATACCGATCACGAGCTGGTATGCGTTCAGGTAATCACGCGGTTGCAGGAGCAGCCAAACGGGCAAAACCGAGGCGATGTACGCGTAGGCGATCAGTATGAAAACCCACCAAATTTGCCCCACGCCCGTGACGGGATACCGCAGCCCGAGCCAGATCGCGAGAAACATGGCGACGAGCGCCACGAAGGTGGCGGGCGCCAGTTTCACCCGCCCGCGGTAGACGAGCGAACCGACGATAACGGCGAGAAATATCAGGGTCATGACGGGAATCACCGATTCGGGATGATACGAACTCGAGAAGAGGGTTGCGATGATGCGCACGAATGTGCCCATGGCAAGCGACAGTACGAAGAATATGAGGAGAAGAAAGAGAATGTGCGCGCGCCGACCGACGAGGGTGCGCGTCACATCGCCGATCGATCTTCCCCGGTTGCGAATCGAGACGTACACGGCGGCCAGATCATGGATGCAGCCGATGAATATCGATCCGAAGAGGATCCAGAGCACGCCGGGCAGCCAGCCCCAGATCACGGCGATCGCCGGCCCCAGTATCGGTCCCAGTCCCGCGATCGAGGCAAAGTGGTGGCCGAACAGCACGATTCGTCTCGTCGGCACAAAATCCACCCCGTCTTCCTGCTCGTGCGCGGGAGTGCGGCGTTTCGGATCGAGCGCCAGCACACGATCGCCGAAGAAGCGCGCGTACCACCGGTACGCAATGATGTACGCGACCACCGTGACGACTCCGATAGCGAGCGCGTTCATCCCGCTCCCTCCTTTCGTGACGCGCGGCGTTACGTGATGGTACATGAGGGATTATGATCGAGCAATGAAAAACAGGGGGCATTCGGCGGATGTGGGGAGACGCCGAATCACTTCTCGCTTGCCGAGAACGCGGACCATACCGTATCGTGCTTGATAATCGATCGGAGTCCGACGAATGGAGAACCGCAAGCGATTTTGCCCGTACTGCGGGGCGAAACTGACCGCCAGGATCAATGAGGGGAGAGAGCGTCTCTTCTGCGACGAGGAGAATCGGTACGTCTATGAAAATCCGATTCCGGCGGCAACCGCGCTCGTCGCCGATACGGCGGGGCGCATCCTGCTCGTGCTGCGCAGTCGCGAGCCGGGCAAGCATCAATGGTCGCTTCCCGGCGGATTCGTCGAGACGGGGGAGAGCCCCGTCGAAGCGGCCCGCAGGGAACTCGAGGAGGAGACCGGCGTTCGAGCTTCAGATCCCATACTGATCGACATCATCTACCAGGAAAGTACCTTCTACAAGACATCCCTGCTGATCATCGGGTACCACTTCGGCCATTTTCGGGGAAGGATCATGGCGGCTGACGACGCCGACGACGTGGGTTTCTTCGAAATCGATTCGTTACCGCCCCTCGCCTTCGAGAGCCACCGCTCGATCATCGATACATACAGGAAAACGCGCGTATAACACGCTCAAATCCGGAGCCGCTCGAGCGCCTCGTCCGGCATCGGCGCGACCGCGAGGGTGCGGCTTCTCTCCCCCCTGCTCGCAACGACCTGCACCCGGGGAAGCTGCTTCGCGTCACTGTACCGCGCCGTGATCTCCGCCGCGAGCCGCAGCTCGTTCTCGTCCGGTTCCCCCTGCACGAGAACGGTCGGCCCCGGATGATCGATCGTCGTTACGAGCCACGCCCCCGTGCCGCTACGCTCCAGACAGTGGTTCTCCGTCTCGTCTCGGCCGACGATGATCTTGAGCCGGTCGGAAAGCCTGAAGTGACGTCCCACCGCCAGCAGCACCGCATCCTCCCGGCTCAGCTCGGGCCGGCGAGCGTGCCCCATGAGGTCCTTGAACCGCAGCGCGTAATTGCCGTCGGTCAATGTGCACCCCCCGGCCGGCTGCTCGTAGTCCCGCAGCCCGAGCTCGTGGGCCATCGCCATCTGCCGCTTGCGGGAGCGTCCCTGAATGTCGAGAAGATCGCCCCGTGCGACCCACCCACGTTCCTCGGGAACGGTCCGCCCCAGGAGCTTCGCCGAGAGGGGACGGAGCAGGTACCCCGCAAGATCGCTCCGCCGCATGATCAGATCCATCGTCTGCCGGTGCTGGGACATCGGCCGCTGGCCGAGCACCTCACCGGTAAATACGAAATGCGCTCCCGAGCGCTCCATGCGGTTCTTCGCCTTTTTCAGCATGAAGATCCGGCAGTCGATGCAGGGATTCACATTCGCCCCGTAGCCATGGGGGGGGGAGACGAGCAGATCGAGAAACTCATCGGAGACGTCGATCGCCTCGACGGGGATACCGAGCATCGCCGAGAGACCCCGTGCATGGTCCTCGAGATAACTCTCCCGCGGAATCTCGCCGCGGATCTCACGTTTCAGCGAGCCGGGCGAGAACCCGTTGTAGAAGTAAAGTCCGAGTAGATCGAGACCCAGATTCTTCAGGAGCGCGACCGCGAGCAGGCTGTCTAGGCCGCCCGAGACGAGTCCGATCGCCCGTATCCGTTCCATATCCCTCTGCATATCACTCCCTCCGAAATCGCGCTCGCCAGAGGCGGCATTTCAGCTCCCCGGTGATCTCTCCACGGGTGATGTATAATCTACGATGAGACGGGCTCGTGCGCAAGTGCCCGTCTGAGGCCGCGGCCGACAACGTTGAAGCAGAGACAGGTCACGAAGATCGCGAACCCCGGCGCGAAGGCGGCCACCGGTGAGCGCCGGATCAGGAGCTGCGCGTTGTAGAGCATGTTGCCCCAGGTGGGGGTGGGCGGTTGAATGCCGAAACCGAGGAAGCTGAGGGCGCTCTCGATCAGCATCGCCTGCGCGAAACCAACCGTTGCGGCGATCACCACGGGCGGGAGTGCGAGCGGCAGTATGTGCCTGAAGATGATCGATGCATTCCGGACGCCGAGGGAGCGAGCCGCCTCGACGAATCCCTCGCCGCGGAGTGAAAGAAACGAGGCGCGGATAACGCGGGCCGTTTCCATCCAGGAGGTTCCACCGATCACGAGCGGTATCAACCAGAGGCGGCCGCCGCCGAGCGAGGCGACAATCAGGATGACGAGGAATACCGGCACGGAGAGGAATAGATCGAGGGCCGAGGAGACGAGCAGGTCCACGGCGCCCCCGCAGTAACCGGCGAGCGCACCGGCCAGAATGCCGAGAACCGCTGCGATAAGAACGCAGGAGCACGCGACAAGGAGCGTGAATCGGCCGCCGTAGACGAGGCGCGTCAGTATATCCCTCCCCAGCTCATCGGTCCCGAGGACATGGGAAGGAGACGGCCTCTCGAGCAGGGAATCGAGGTCGATGGCATCTCGTTCGTAGGGGACCACGAGCGGCGCGATGATCGATACGGCGAATATGAGCAGCAGGAGCACCGAGGCGAGGGAACCCGGGCGATAGGAAAAGAAACGCGCCCCGAACCGGGGAACGGAACGGGCGTTGGACGTATCGCACACCCACGCCGAACCGATCCGTGCGATCCCTTCCGACATCAGCTCCATCCTTTCATCGCCCGGCGCCTTCCGGTTCCGCGGCCGGCGCGTCGGCGCCGCCCCCCCCCACGGGGCCCATCCGGGGCTCGATCGCCAAGCAGAGAATATCCCCCACGAGATTGAACAGTATGATAAGCAGCGACGACACGACGACTATGCCCAGCACCCTGGTGTAGTCCTGCCGCCGGAGCCCCTCGTAAAACATCCGTCCCATACCGGGCCATGAGAAAACCGTCTCGGTGATCACCGCGCCCGTAAAGAGAGACGGGATCTGCAAGACAACCACCGTGATGAACGGCAGTACGGCGTTCCGGAGGGCATGCTTCAGGACGACGATGCGCTCGCTGAGTCCCTTGGCGCGCGCCGTCCTGACAAAGTCGCTGGCGATCGTCTCGACGAGCCCCGTCCTGAGGTAACGGCTCCACGAGGCGAGATAGGCGAACGCCAGCACCGAGGCCGGGAGAATGAGATGGTTCACGTGATCCGCGATCGATCCCCCCCCACCGATCGTCTCGCGCCCCCCCGTCGGTAGAATCCGGAGCTTCAACGAGAAGACGACGATTGCCATGAGACCGAGCCAGAACACCGGCATCGACATGCCCGCCGTCGTCACGAGGGAGAAACAGTGATCGAGAAACCTGTCCCGCCAGAGCGCCGCAGCGATGCCCATGACGAGGGCGGCGGCAAGGGCGAGCAGGAACGCCGATCCCATCAGCTCGAGTGTTGCGGGTATGCGCTCGAGAATCATGCGCGAGACGGGGCGACCCGTCACGTAGCTCTTTCCGAAATCGAAATGAAGAAATACCCGGCGGAACCAGTAGAAGTACTGCACGGCAAGGGGCCGGTCCAGACCGAAGTTCTCGCGTATGCGCTGCAGGTCTTGCTCCGAGACCTTCGGATTGGCCGAGAGCAGGCCGACCGGTCCGCCCGGTGCGCGCTGCAGTAGCAGGAAGGTCACGATCGAGATCAGTATAACGAGCGGAACAACGCGCAGCAGTCTCCTTGCAAGGTAATAGATCATGGCCTGCCGCTCCCTCCCCTGCTTCCCACCGGCTCGCGTGCCGCATCGAGCGCGTACCGCTCACCCGCACGCGGGATCGCAACGTCGACGCTGAGATCCTCGGTTATACGCACGGCCAGTACATCCATCTGATCGGGCTCGCCGTGCACGAGAAAGACCCGCTTCACCCCCTGCATACATCGCAGCCATGCGAGCAGCCCCTCCTGGTCCGCATGACCCGAGAAGCACCCGTACCGCTCGACCGAAAGGAGCGGATCGATCCAGTCGTGCCGCACATCCCCATGCTCCCTGTGGCGGACGGGAACCGGGCTTTGACCGTCGGCGATGCGCCGCCCGGTCGAGTTGGGCGCCTGCCATCCCACGATGCAGAGGAGGTTTTGCCGGTCGTCAAACATTCTCATCAGGTGACGGGGGGCGCTGGCGTATTCGAGATCCCCGCTCGTCGATACGAAAATCGAGGGGGGATGCCTCCGGGCGTGAACCTTCATCGACGTACGGCTGGGAACCTCGCGAAGGCCGGGAAAACGGATAATCCCCTCAGCGTAATAATC
>CBFCXB010000218.1:0-5323 GCA_965601905.1 uncultured bacterium
CCGAGGCCATGACGCCGGCGACGCCGGTCGCGTTGTCGTCCGCACCCGGTGCGCATACGTAGGGATTTCCCGACGTGGCGTCGTAGTGTGCGCACATCACGATCCGGTGGTCCGGCGCATCGCGCCCCTCGGCGCGAAACCGGAGATTCTTCCCCCAGATCGTATCGCCGAACTGATAGTACGAGCACTGCGCATCGGGAGGCGCGATATCGATAAGCTGGGTCTCATCCCTGCCGGCGGTCCAGAAAAGATCCCGCTCCACGAATGCCACCCCCGCGATGTCGTCGTCCTCCGGGCAGGCGGCATCGATACTCACCCAGTCCATGCCGCCGTTCTCGCTGAGAAAGATCTCTCCCGCGCCCCCCGCCGCAACGACATGGAGCGTGTCGAACATCGCCACGCTTCCGAGACCCGGCTGCGCCCCGGGCGGCGGCACGACCGGGGACTCGATCCAGTTCTCCCCCCCATCGGTCGTGTAGAATGCGACACCCGTCCCGACAATGACACCGTGCAGCGAGTCGGCGAAGGCGATTGCGTTGAGGGGAACATACGTGTCGAGCTTGTGCTCGATCCAGGCCGAACCCAGATTCCTCGTCTCGAAGAGGTACCCGCCGTCGGCGGCGATCCAGAAATGCCACTGCTCGCTTGCCGCCACGCCGTTCAGCCCGAGATAATTGAATGTTCCCGGATCGATGGTCAACCAGGTGACACCGCCGTCCGCCGTCCGAACGGCCGTTCCGAAGGAACCGCATGCGACGGCGTAGTTGTCGTCGAAAAATGAAACCGCCTCGATGTTATAGATACTCATCCCCGATTTCCGCAGCAACCAGTTCGACCCGCCGTCCAGCGATACGAAGAGCGCCCCGAGATTGCCGCCGATCAGCCCGCACGCGGCCCACAGCCTCCCCGCCGGATCGACGTACAGATCGAATATCTTGTTCTTTGTGTCTCCACATTTCTCGAATTGTTCCCAGCCGCCGGCGAGAAACGCCCGGTACACGGCGCCGTCTGTGCCCCCCGTCCATACCGTGTCGGCCGAAGGTGAAACGGCGATCCCGGTCAGATCGGGCCGGGTCGTTCTCAGCACGAACCGCTGCACGTCCGGCTCGTATCCCAGGACGCCGATCTCCTCCAGAAGGTACTGGACCGCCTGGTGTTTCTGCTCGGCGTATGCATACCTCGTTTTGAGCACGACGGGATCGCCGTCGAGACGAATCGTATCGGCGCCGCTCAGCCCGCGCACGATCCGTTCGAGCTCACCCTGCTCTACGAGATCGACGAGGTCGTCCGGTGTGTAGGGATGATCATTGAGAATGCCGGCCCGGAGTGCATCCGGCGTGCCGTGCAGCCCCTGAGCCCGTTCGGCCCGGGGGCCGCCCGCAACGAGGCACAGCGCAAGTGCGATCGTCGCAGCGATAAGAACCAGAATGCCGTATCGCCTCGACGCAGGGAATATGCAGCTCAAAACAAAACCTCTTCACAAACGTAAAATTATTGTATAATATACAACTTAAATGCACTAATGGCAATATAAGCGCGCTGACGCGGAGCGCCGGGCGGCACGGGTTTTGGGGCGCACCGATACGGGTCGCTGGCTTGCGGATCGGATTCATTGCCGCGCTGCGGTACTTCGCCGGCGCGTTGCCGCATGCGACGGGGCGTTCACTCCGGGGTGTTTGAAGATGATCGAGAACACCGATTACTTCCATATCGACGAAGAAACGATGCAGCGCATCATATCGATCGCTCTCTCGCGCGGGGGAACTTACTGCGATCTTTACTTCGAGCACACACTCGAGAACGAAATAACGATGGAGGAGGACATCGTCCGTGAGGCGGTCAAGTCCATATCACACGGCGTCGGCATTCGCGTCATAAAGGGCGAGGGGACCGGGTACGCGTACACCGAGGACCTCGCGCCGGGCAAGATGAAGGATGCGGCGCTGACGGCGGCCTCCATCGCCGATGCCCCCGCCGGGCACGGGCCGGCGGCACTCCACGAGAAAACGTTCGAGAACCACTACCCGATCGAGGAGCCGATGGCCGCCGCGGCGCTCGACGCCAAGGTCGCATGGGTGCAGGAGACGGAACGCGCGGCGAAGCAATTCGACAGCCGCGTGGTCAAGGTCAAGGTCAATCTCGTCGACCGGCTCAGCACGATCCGGATCGCCACGTCGGAAGGGGTGCTGCTCCGCGACACGCGGCCGATGGTGCACATCTCCGTGGTGGTTGTCGCCGAGGGTGCGAAACTCCGCCAGATCGGCATATCGAGCGGGGGCGGCCGCTTCGGCAGCGACTACTTCGACCGCGTTTTGCCCGCCGTGGATCATGGCAGGGAGGCGGCCCGCCGCGCCATTCTTCTCCTCGAGGCGGCCGATGCGCCGGCGGGACCGATGGAATTGATACTGGCGCCTGCCGAATCCGGCATCCTGCTCCACGAGTCGGTGGGACACCCGCTCGAGGCGGACTTCATCCGTAAACACACCTCGGCCTATACCGACTGCATCGGGGACCGCGTGGCGAGCGATCTCGTGACGGTGATCGACAACGGCACGGTGCCGCACGACCGCGGCTCGATCAATTTCGATGACGAGGGCACAATCCCCCAGGCCACCACTCTCATCGAGCGCGGCATACTGAAGGGGTACATGCACGACCGCATCAGCGCAACACACTTCGGCGTACCCCTCACGGGGAACGGCAGGCGGGAGTCGTACAGCTCGCCGCCGATACCGCGCATGACGGTTACCTACCTCGCCAACGGCACGAGCGATCCGGAAGAGATCCTGCGGTCGACGAAGAAGGGGATATTCTGCAAATCGTTCCGCGGAGGGCAGGTCGACATCTCGAACGGGGATTTCGTCTTCGTCCCGATCGAGGCGTACCTCGTCGAGAACGGCCGGATCATGGCGCCGGTGAAGAACCTGACACTAATCGGGAACGGCCCCGATGTCCTCTCCCGTGTAACGATGGTGGGGAATGACTTCGCGTTCAGTGAAGGCCGCTGGACATGCGGCAAGGGGCAGAGGGTGCCGGTCGGCGTGGGCCTGCCGACGATCAAGATATCCGAGATAACGGTCGGGGGGAGCGATATCGTCCGGTAGCCGGAGAGAGAAGCTCGGTAGGCCGGGAGAGACGATCAGCCGGACCGGGAGAGACGCCCGGTAGCCGGGGAGAGAAGATATGACGCTCGAGGAGATAAAACAGCTCGTTGCCGCGGTCGTCGAGAAGGCCCGTGCGGGAGGCGCGGATACGGCCGAGGCCGTTCTCAGGGAGAGCACCGAGTTCAGCGTGATCGTGCGCGCGGGGAACATCGAGCAGCTCACCGAATCGCGGTCGAATCGTCTTCTTATCGCCGTATCCAGCGAGAAGCGACAGGCAACCGTCACCACGAGCGATCTCTCCCCGGCTAGCATCGAGCTGCTCATCGCCGAGGGGATCGAACTGGCCGGTGTCATGGACAGGGACACATACTTCGCCCTTCCCGATCCGGATGAGCTGGGACGTGTCGAAGACGATCTCGAGATATTCGATCCGGAGACGATCGATCTTCCGACCGATCGCAAGATCGCGATAGCGATGGAGCTGGAGCGGACGGCGCTCGGCATGGACGGCAGGATCATCCCGGACAGGGCGTTATTCTCGAACGAAATCAAAACGATCGCCTTCGCCAATTCACTGGGATTCTGCAACGGCCATACCCGCACCCTCAATCTGATCGAGATCGCCTGCGCCGCGCGGGACACGGGAGGAACGGGTGGGGGCACGGGGAAAAAGCAGTCCTCGTTCTGGTACTCCGCGGCGACGCACCTCGACCGCCTCGAACCGATCGAGACGGTGGCCGAACGGGCGGTCTCGCGCACCCTTCGAAAGCTGGGAGCCAGAAAACCCGCGACCTGCGAGGTGCCGGTCGTCTTCGATCCGCTCATGGCGGCCAATTTTATCGAATCGATCGCCAAGGCGGTGGGCGGAGGCAACATCTACCGCAAGTCCTCCTTCCTCGTCGATAAACGCGGCCGGCGCGTGGCCCCCTCGATTCTCACGATCATAGACGATCCCCTTCTCACCGGCGGGCTCGCAAGCCGGCCGTTCGACGGCGAGGGCGTGATCTCGCGCAGCACCGTCGTCATCGAAAACGGTGTGCTGAAGAGCTACCTGATGAACAGCTACCAGGCACGCAAGCTCGATCTGGCGACCACGGGGAACTCCGGCGGCCCCTCGAACTTCTACATGGCGCCCGGCGCATCGAGTCCCGATGAGATCATCGCGGGGGTACCGAACGGCCTCTACCTCACCAGTCTCTTCGGGCCGGGCGCCAACTGGTCGACCGGTGATTTCTCGCAGGGCGGCCAGGGGATCTGGATCGAGAACGGGAAGCTATCCTACCCCGTGAACGAGTTCACCATCGCGGGGAGCTTTTCGCGTATCCTAGAAGGGATTGCCGGGATCGGGAACGATCTCTCGTGGAGAAGAGAATACGCGGCGCCGACATTTCTCGTCGAGCGAATGACCATCAGCGGCACGTGATCGTTTCAACGAAACGCACCCGGTGCAACAAAACGCACCAGCAGTTTTTACACCGTGAGTTTCCCGCCGGTTTCAATCAACGCCGTTCCCACTCCCGCCGGGATGCCTAAATGCGGCAATCTGCCACCCCTCGCGGCCGGTGCAGTACGGCTCCACGATGCCGGCGATCGTCCAGGCATCAGGCGTGCAGTGAAAAATTGGCTCGAGCAGATCATCGGCGGCGGCGATCGCACCGCGATCGCGCATCATCCGCTCGATCGCCGTACCGGGGCACACCCGTATGCCGATGCTGAAGAGAACGCGCGGCACATCGATACGATCGAGAAATTCGACCGTGCTGCGCACCGTCTCCTCCGTTTCACCCGGCCCCCCGAAAAGCACCCAGGTGTTGAATGGGAGGCCATACTTGCCGAACAGCCCCACGGCGCGCCCGATATCCTCCCTCGTGTAGTTCTTGCCCAGCGCGCGCAGGATGCGGTCGGTAGCCGATTCGATCCCGAAATCAACCATCGCGCAGCGCGAGGCCCTGAGCATGAAGACAAGATCGTCATCGATGTAGCCGGGATTCAGCATGCATGTCCACCAGACCTTCACCTCGTCCCGCATCGCTAGCCACTCCATGCAGACCGCCTTGGCGTGATCGAGCGGATGGTTGAACTGGTTGTCGACCACGTAGACATCCCTCGCGCCGTAACGCTCCCACAGCGTGCGAAGCTCCGAGGCGACATCCTCCGGGGGCCTGCATCGCATCCGCGGCCCCTCGACGAGCGGATAGGTGCAGTAGATGCAGTTGAAC
>CBFCXB010000219.1:0-5294 GCA_965601905.1 uncultured bacterium
TCTTTTCATCGAGGATTTCGATCCAGGCGAGGTAGCGATCCGCGATCCCGAGCCAGGCCGATGCCTGACGTTGCATCTGCCTCGCCCAATAGAGCGCACCCGCTTCGGCGCCGGCGGGTCCGAGCGTGCCGGATGCCCCGTGTGTGTCGGCGGACTCACCCACCTCAGCGCCGGCGGAACCGTGCGCTTCGGCGGCCTTGTGCGCCTCACCGGCCAGGGCCCGCGCTTCGGCGCCGGCGGGGTTGTGCGCACCGGTGCCGGCGGACTCACCTACCTCGGCTCCGGCGGACCCGCGCGCTTCGGCGGACTCACCCGCCTCAGCGCCGGCGGAACCGTGCGCTTCGGCGGCCTCGTGCGCCTCACCGGCCAGGGCCCGTACACCGCCTTCCACCCGCCGCAGCAGGCGAATGGCGTCGGCGATCCGCTCCGGCGGGGTTTTCAACGCGCGCAGTAGCTCATCGAGGCCGCTGGTCTCGAGCCCGTGGGCATCGAAACCGGAAACGCGTTGCTCTTCGACGGCCTGTTCCAGGATTTCCCCGGTGTCCCGCAGGCCTTCAAAGGCGTTCACATCCAGAACAGGCGTTTGAATCAGCTCGTCGAGCCCTTGCTCCAGGGCCCACAAGCAACCGAGGAGGTTTCCGCTGTCCACCATGGACACGTAGCGGGGCTCCAGTGGGGTCAGGGTTTTAATATCGTACCAATTCAGCAGGTGGCCCTCATAGCGCTCCAGTTTGCCGATCGTCTCCGCGGTACGCGTCAACTCTTCGACGACCTGGTCCACCGTCAGGTATCCGAAATCATGCGCGCCGAGCGCGCTGAGCATCCAGAAACCGATATTGGTCGGACTGGTACGCATCGACAGTTGATTTGTATGGGAGACCTGGTAATTGTCGGGTGGCAGCCACGAGGTCTTTTCCCCGACGAACTCCGAGAAATAGCTCCAGGTTCGCCGGGCGACCCTCCTCAGGAACCGAAGATCCTTTTCAAGAAGGTGGGACTGCCGGGGCCTCGCGGGCGGTCGAATGGTCAAGAGCCAGCCGGCCAGAGGAGATACAAACCACAACACGAGCCACGGACCGGCTGCTGGAAGGCTCGATGGCGCCCAGCGCTGCACCGCCCATCCCGCCATCCCGCTGAAGATGCTCGACAAACCCAGTGAAATGACGAATGTCCGCACTTCCCCGGGAGCGTTCCAATGCATTACCTGGGCGGAGGTCCACTCGAGCAATCTCCGATGTGAAATGAGGCGGCGATACCAAACCCGCAAAAGGGCATCCAAAACCAGCCAGGTCTGGTGCGGAAGAAGCGCAGCCTCGACAATTGCCCGCAGCAGGTCGTGCGTCACTTTTGCGAACGAAAAGCCCTTCAGCCATCGACCGGTGGTCGCCCATGTGATGGGTTGCACCAAAGGGTGGAAGAGCAGCTGCATGGCGATCACGCAGGTGGATATCCACCCCATCCGAGAGGAGATCAGCCAGGAGACCATGAGCAAGCCCAGGCTGGTTGGGGGTACCAGGCTTCGGCGCAGGTTATCGAAGATCTTCCAGCGGTCGAACCGGGAAAGCGGATTTTTCTCTCGCCGCCCCGCAGGCTGGGGGACACGCGGCAGGATCCAGTCCGCGATCTGCCAATCACCACGAATCCATCGGTGCTGCCGGCCGGTGTAGCTCAAGTAATCCCGCGGGAATTCATCATACAGCTCGATATCGCTGGCCAGGCCGACTCGAACGTGAGCACCTTCGATCAAATCGTGGCTCAGCAAATATCCTTCAGGAAACCTTCCGGAAAGCACCCGACTGAAGGCGCGCACATCGTAGATGCCTTTGCCATGGTAGGAACCTTCGCCGGAGAGATCCTGGTTGACATCGGAAACGGCTCTCGTATACGGGTCGATTCCGACCGGGTCCGAGAAGAGTCGGCTGAAAAGCGAGGCATTCGTGCTCGGCAGTGAGGGGCTCACGCGTGGTTGGATGATGGCATAGGAGCCGGTCTCGATAGCGCCTTCGGTATCGAAGCGCGGCCGGTTGAGAGGGTGTGCCAGGGTTTCGATCATCCTGCGGGCGGCGCCGTGAGGCAGTTGTGTGTCGCCGTCCAGCGTGATGATGAACCGTACGTCGGACAGATGATCCGGATCGCCGACGTATACCAGGCGGTCGGCATCCGCAGGCCGCGTTCCATCGATCAGACGATTGAGCTCCTCCAGCTTCCCGCGTTTGCGCTCCCAGCCGATGAATTTATGCTCTGATTCACTCCATCTTCGCTCCCGGTGGAAAAGGAAGAAACGCTCACCGCCATACCGGTGATTGAGGGCTTCGATGCCTTCGGTCACCGCCCGGAGCAGGGGTTCGTCCTCCTCACCGTGTTCCTGATTCGAATCCGTATAATCCGAGTAGAGACCGAAGAGCAGATTGGACTCTTTGTTGGCCAGATATCGGATTTCAAGATTGTCCACCGCGGCCCGGATCGTATCCGTATTCACCAGCATCATGGGTACGACGACGAGCGTGCGAAATTCATCGGGAATCCCCGAATCCTCGAAATCCATCTTTGGAAGGGTGCGCGGTGGAAGCAGCCGCGTGATGACGTAATTCACGATCTCGAGCGAGAGCTGGCTGGCGGGGATCAACAGGAGGAGGCCTATCAAAAGTCGGCCCCCGGGTGTCTGTCCGCGCATGCCGAGCAGGACGAACAGCGTGATGAACGCGGCGGAGAAAAAACCGATCCCGAAAAAGTACACGACGGAATGATGGCGGTAGATCCAGTGCAGGGCGCGGAAACGCGGCTTCTCACGGCACCCGACGAGCCGCGCCAGTTCCCGTCTTCCTTCACCGATCAGGTACGTTCCGACATGGGTCCACCGTTCATCCGCCGCCGCTTCACGGGCGGCGCGAGCCGCCAGCTCGACGGCCCGCCGGGCGACCTGGTCCTCCGTCTGACCGGACCCGCGGGCGAGTTCTTCGATCATCCGGCGATACCGGTCGCGTGTGTCGAAATCCATCCGGGGATAGATGCCCGAAGGATCCAGGCGGAGCAGACGCTCCACCCGGCTGAGCTTTTCGAATATTTTTCTCCAATCCAGAAGGGCGAGTTGCCGCAGGCTGGTGAACGCATTCCCGATCGATATTTGATCCTTCATCTGACGGTTGTGCTCGCGAGGGCTGAGATCGCCGAGAGATTTACGCAGCGTGCGCTCGAGCCATCCCTGGACCGGCACCAGCGCGGCTTCCTGGTCGTAGAGGTTCTCGATCAGTTGAGAAGCGAAATAGGGGCTCGGGCTCGGATGCGTATCGGCGAGCTCCGCAAGAATCGAGAAGAGCAGATTGGGATCCCGCCGGTTGGCGGTAATCAGCCTGTTCGCCCAGAAAGCGGCGATTTCACGCTCCCGCAGCTCCGTCAGTGCTTTTTCCGCGAGATTCGAGATGCTCTCGATCAACGCCGCGCGCAGCATCTGGGGAACGGCCCAGAGTTCACCGATCGACAGTGCGCCGACGGATTGATAGGACTCGATAAACGCGAGGATGTTCTCCCGGTCCAGACGCAGGTCTGTACGGGAGACGAGATCCCTCGCCAGGCCGTAGATGCGCGGCAGACCGCGGTAGGGCTCGTCGGCGAGTGACGGCAGCTCCTGGTAATAGCGCCGGGGAAGGTTCATCTGAATTTCGCGGACGTTGCTCTCGACGATGTACTCGTTGTCCAGGAGCCATTCGGCGGTCGGGGGCGTATTCTGTCCCAGTCGACCCGCTTCGGCGAGATCCATGCATGCCCGATGTATCCATCGCCTGGTCCGCTCGAGCCGCTTGAGCAGTCCGATGTCCCGGCGGGCATCCGGGTCCACCCGTTGGTCCCCGGCGAGACGCTCCGCGTATTCCGGGATCTGCACCGCCGGGAGCGGACTTCCGAGGTTCTCCGCCTCTCCGGCGAGACCCTCTCGCTTCGGATGCAGGACGAATATGGCGGGAGGGATCTCACCGCTCTCCCGCAGCACTGCCACCGGGAAACGCAGCGTTTCGATAGGCGTCCGGAGAATCAGAACGGTTTCCCCGGAAACCAACCAACGTGCGTGATCCTCGAGCAGTCTTCGTTCCAGGCCGAACCTCGATCGTCGTATCCATGCCGCGCTGAAGAGGATTCCCGCCAGTCCTCCCGCGAGGCTCGGAATCAGGGTAGAAAGGAATCCGCCGAGAATCGGCTCCGGCCACTGAAGGCTTATGGAGGTAATTCCGGCGAGGACCCCGAACAGGATGAACGCAATGGCCGCCCCGAAAATCCTGCGCCATCGGAAGGGGTCCCATGTATGCACATTTCCATCCGCGGTCTTCTCCACCAATGCAGCGCGGCGGAAACCTCTCCTCTGCAACTTCTTGAGGGCTCCGCGGGCTTCATCCCGTTTTGCGAAGTAACCTATGAGGATGCCTGTTTCCATTCTCTATCCTTGTATCACCACTTGTTCTAAGCTTCTCGGCATTGCGCTGGATTTCTCACGGCGGGAATCTGCAATGCAACTTCGGAGCGTCCATCAAGCTGTGTCTCTGATTGAGAGCACATAAGCGTATCGTATTGTAGCCGCGGCACAATATCAAGTCCACAGGTATCAGCGGTCATCGGAAGGGGCACGGCCTGGTATTATTTATCTGCCAAAAATTATGATATAACGCTTGTGCTTGGCGCGGATTGTGCTATATTCAGCCGTGAAACAGATAGATTTAGGAGTGAATATAGCTGGTTATCCGCATAAAGACGATAAACGAAACCTGCCTAGTTGATCATCTCTATTGGGGAACTCACTAACATTTCTTCCTAAAAAACTGTTGGATGTAGTTAGGTGTTAGCATTTGGGACCAATAGGAGGTCACAATGAAGCTGTATGTAGGCAATATGTCTTTCGATACGAGTGAAGACGACCTGCGGAAAGCCTTTGAAGCTCACGGTCAGGTAGACTCCGTAACAATCATTATGGACAGGGACACCAACCGTCCGAAAGGGTTCGGATTCGTCGAGATGTCCAATGACAAAGAGGCTCAGGCGGCGATTGACAACCTGAACGAAAAGGATTTAAATGGCCGCTCGATCAAGGTCAACGTGGCGCGCCCTCGTACCGAAGGCCCGCGTGGCGGAGGCAGAGGTGGCTTCGGGCGCAGTTACTAGAGGCCGCTGATCGGGCATAATTGAAAATCATCAGCACTTTAAAGGCAGGTTTAATAGATACGATTTGATGGTTTCAGTTTACGATCTGAAGGGAAGCCGGTTGTCCGGCTTCCCTTTTTTGTTAACTGTCCCTCGCCAATATTCATCCT
>CBFCXB010000220.1:0-5288 GCA_965601905.1 uncultured bacterium
ACCTACGAGGAGAACGGCACGATGTTCGCCGCCCTCGAGCCCGATTACGACGGAACCGGCGCATACTTCTATCTGCGACGGAGCGGGAGCAGCACCGGATTCCGCATCGACGGCAACCTCAATGGCACAGAAAATCCACAGGTTTTGATTCTCGGCTCGGCGCGAAGCGCCGTGTTCGACATGTCGCAATTGGGGAATCCGTCGGTGCAGCTCCCCACCGGCGCGATCGGCGCCGCCGAGATCATGGATGAGCCGGGCGTCGCCAGCCAGACGTACACGGGAACTTCGATTTTCCTGACGGGGGGAATCGATGTCCTGTTGTCGAGAAGCATAACGGCTCCCGCCGTCGGGTATGTGCTCGTCATCGGGACAATCAATGCTTGGGCCTCGCACACAAGCGGAACGACCAGCTATGCGGACTTCGGTCTCTCGGACAATTCGGGCACGTTCCCGGCCAATCAGACCGTTACACTAGAGTTGCCGTCAATCGCCAACTCGGGATTCTATGGCTTCCCCGTGACGGTTCACGGGCTCTTCTCGGTCGCTGCGGGAATGCACACCTTCTACATACTCGGCAACGAGGGTGGCGGCGACATACGTGCATATGACATGCAGCTCTCGCTCCTCTACATCCCGACGGCCTACGGCACCGTCTCCCCCACGCTCGCCGGCGGCCCGTCCGCCGGGCGTGAGGACGACGCGACGGGATCGCCGCTCACAGCCGCCGATATCGCGGCGGAGCGCGCCGAGTCGGAGGCATTCAATACGGCACGCATCGAGCGCGAACTCGCCGAGATGCGCGCTCGTCTCGAGGCGCTCGAGCGGCAGGGGCAGGAAAACGAATGGTGAGCGGGGAGATTTCTGAAGGGCGGCACGCGCGGCCACGGCGCCGTGCGTGCCGCACCCGCGAGAAATGAACACGCGTATCGCGGATTACGACTCGATAACCTTCGCGAGGACCTTGTCTAGTTCCGATGAATTGTACGGCTTGATGATCGCGGCGCTCGCACCGTAGCGGCTGTGGTCGACCATAACCGGATCGTTGGGAAACCCACTGGAAACGACAACCTTCGCCAACGGATCGATCTCGAGGAGCTTCTCGATCGCTTCCCTTCCGCCCATGCCCCGCACCACCGTCAAATCGAGGACCACGACATCGAACGGCTTGCCGGCGTCGAGCGCCCTGCGGTACAGCTCCAGCGTCTCTTCGCCCTCCTCGGTGCATACCGCCTCGTATCCCAGCGCTTGAAGCACCTCGCCGACGGCGTTGCGGACGATTTCCTTGTCGTCCATGAAGAGCACCCTTCCACGCGCCGAGACCGAACCCGAACCGGTGGGGCCTGACTCTGCGGTCTCGCTTTCACCATTACTCATTGGTACACCAGCCCTTTTAATCTCGTTATGCCGGATCGCCGACTTCCATGCGCCTTTGCAGCTGACCCACGCATGATCAATCACATCGCCCAAAACCTGTTCTTCCGGTGGCATTGGATTACTGATGCTTTTTCTGACGCCGCAATTTCTTTATATATCAAAAATGTGCATTAATGTCCATGTAGTTTTTCATATTCTTCAGAATACACCAATGTTTAGATGCTGCCGCCCGAAATATAGCCTAATCCATTCCCCAGCAACTAGTTGCCGTTTTTGACAACAAAATGCGTCATTTTTCGAATTTTACCATATTTAGTGTTGACAGATTGTGGAACCCCCAATATATTGGGCCTTGCTGCCGGATATACATTTCGAAAATTTTTGGGACTGCAGCTTTTGCGGGAGGGGGCGTGACGGGCGGATCACAAACGCATCATCTGAACGTAGAATCCCACGAGGGTTAACCTACGATCAGAACTGACCAAGTTCTCTGAGCGAAGGCTGTAGTCCCCTAAAAAAAGGGGCGATGGTTGTGGAGGCTGCTACACGGGGACCCGGGTGTTTCTCCTATCATCCCCATCGATACGACACCGCCGAACAGTACGATTGGTAATCTACATCGCGTGGCCTGAATACTCGAGCCACCGCTTTTTGGTAAAGGAGATGGGGGATGGAGGTATCTTCGGTCGATTCTGGAGACAGGGTTGATAACAGCACACCCGTAGTGTTTTCTCAAATCCGGAAACGGAACGGGCGCACCGTGCCGTTCGACGCGGCCAAGATCACGCATGCCATCCTCAAGGCGGGCAGGGCGACGGGGGAGTTTTCCGAGGAGACGGCCCGCCGGCTCACGATGCGCGTGGTGGGACTCGCCCAGACGATTCTCACGGGGGAGCTGCCCACGGTCGAGGCGATACAGGACATGGTCGAGGAGGTGCTCCTCACCTCACCGTTCAAGAAGACGGCCAAGGCGTACATCCTCTACCGCGACCAGCATGCGCGGATCAGGGATATGGTCAAGAAGGCCGATCTCGATCTCATCGACCGCTACCTCGAACGGCTCGACTGGAAGGTCAAGGAAAACAGCAACATGGCCTACTCGCTGCAGGGGCTCAACAACTACATCTCCAGCGAGATCAGCAAGACGTACTGGCTGAACAAGATCTACACCCCCGAGGTGCGCGAGGCGCATCTCTCGGGCGCCCTCCACCTGCACGACCTCGGGCTGCTCTCGGTCTACTGCGTCGGCTGGGACCTGCACGACCTTCTCCGCTCCGGATTCAAGGGAGCGATCGGCAAGGCGGAGAGCAAGCCGGCGAAGCACTTCCGCACGGCGCTCGGACAGATCGTCAACTTCTTCTACACGCTCCAGGGGGAGGCCGCGGGCGCGCAGGCGTTCAGCAACTTCGACACCCTGCTCGCGCCGTTTATCAGACATGACGGGCTCGCATACCGCGAGGTCAAGCAGAGCCTCCAGGAGTTCGTTTTCAATGTGAATGTCCCGACGCGCGTGGGATTCCAAACACCCTTCACCAACCTTACGCTCGATCTACAGCCGCCCTCCACGCTGTCGGGCGAACCGGCCATCGTAGGGGGCGAGCCCCGGGATGAAACGTACAGCGAGTTTCAGGAAGAGATGGATGTATTCAACAGGGCCTTTCTCGAGGTACTCTCCGAGGGAGACGCGAAGGGACGCGTATTCACATTCCCCATTCCCACGTATAACATCTCGAAAGATTTCAACTGGGACAATCCATCCCTCGAGAAGCTCTGGGAAGTGACGGCGAAATACGGGATCCCCTACTTCGCGAACTTCGTCAACTCCGATCTCTCGCCGGACGATGCGCGATCGATGTGCTGCCGCCTGCGCCTCGACCTCCGCTCGCTGGAGAAGCGGGGAGGCGGGCTGTTCGGCGCCAATCCCCTTACCGGCTCGATCGGCGTCGTCACCCTCAACATGCCGCGCCTCGGGTACCTCGCCGGCGACGAGGAGGAATTCTACACGCACCTCGACCGTCTCATGGAAATCGCTCGGACGAGCCTCGAGACAAAACGGAAGGTGCTCGAGCAATTCACCGAGAATGATCTCTACCCGTATACGAAGTACTACCTCCGGAACGTCAAGATGCGGCATGACTGCTACTGGCACAATCACTTCTCGACAATCGGGCTCGTCGGCATGAACGAGGCGTGTATCAACTTCCTCGGAAAGGATATCGGCACCGGGGAGGGGATCGCGTTCACCGCGGCGGTTCTCGACCACATGCGGGAACGGCTGCTCCAGTTCCAGGAGGAAACGGGGAACCTGTACAACCTCGAGGCGACGCCGGCCGAGGGGACGGCCTACCGGCTCGCCAAGCTCGACAAGAAGCACTACCCGGACATACACTGCATCAACGATGCCGAGGCCGCGATCGGCGCGGAGCCGATCTACACCAACTCAACGCAGCTGCCGGTCAACTACACCGACGATATCTTCACCGTCCTCGAGCTGCAGGACAAGCTGCAGACGAAGTATACGGGCGGCACGGTTCTCCACGTCTTTCTCGGGGAGGCGGCCCCTGACCCCCGTGCGCTCAGGAATTTCGTCCAAAAGGTCTGTACCAACTACGAACTGCCGTACTTTACGATCTCACCGACATTTTCGGTCTGTCCGACGCACGGCTACCTGACCGGAGAAATACGCACCTGCCCCGATTGCGGCGGCGAGACCGAAATATACTCGCGAATCGTGGGATACCTGCGTCCCATAAACCAGTGGAACGAGGGAAAGCAGGCCGAATTCGGGATGCGGTCGCTGTACAGCATAGGAGTATAGGGAATGCATATCGGGGGATTCCAGGCATTCAGCCTCAGCGATTATCCGGGGATGACGGCGGCGATCGTATTCACGCAGGGGTGTAACTTCCGGTGCCCGTTCTGCCACAACGGCCCGCTGATTCCCCCGGGCGGCGGCGGCAAGTCCTTTTCCGAAACGGATATCCTCCGATACCTCCGCGATCGCCGCGGTCTTCTGGACGGGGTCGTCGTCACCGGCGGCGAGCCCACGCTGCAGCCGGATCTCGCGCGATTCCTCCACCGGATACGGGAGCTGGGATACGCAATAAAGCTCGACACGAACGGCAGCCGGCCGAAGGTGCTGCGCCGGCTCCTCACGGGGAACCTCGTCGATTACATCGCCATGGATATAAAGGCCCCGATGGAGCACTACGACCGGCTGACCGGCGTTTCCGCTCCGGTTCGCTCTATCAGGGGAAGCATCAAGGTGATCGCGCGGAGCGGCATACCGCATGAATTCCGCACAACCCTGGTGAGACCGCTACTCTCGGAGAACGATATATGCTCGATCCGGGAGATGATCCCGGCCGGATCACCGCACGCACTCCAGGATTTCAATCCCGAGAATGCATTCGATCCGGCTCTTCGCACCTTCGTTCCCACTCCGGACCGCGAAGATTTCATCGAAAGCAAGACGGCCTAGAGGCACCCCCCACGGAGCGCTGTGGCCTATGGCGAAGACCGATTATCCACACGGAATGGCGGCTCTCAATCGATGAGCGTGGAATCCACGTACGTTATCCGCGCGGTGGTTTTGAGCCGCTCGATGTAATCATTGATCGCCTGCTGCTTTGCTTCGTTCCCGTATTCGGTCTTGATGCGCTCGCTCGCCTCCGCGAAAGGAATGACGCGGCCCTCCTTCCGATCGGTGGCCTTGATAATGTGATACCCGAACTGCGTCTCCACGACGTCGCTTATCTCACCGACATCGAGTGCGAAGGCCACCGCCTCGAACTCCTTGACCATCTGTCCCCGCGCAAAGAAGTCGAGATCGCCGCCCCGCGACTTGCTGGGACACTCGGAGTGCTCCACGGCGAGCTGGGCGAAATTGGCGCCGCCCCTGGCCTTCTCGAGAA
>CBFCXB010000221.1:0-5276 GCA_965601905.1 uncultured bacterium
GCGCGTCAGCCTTGCATCCACCCCCGCACATTCTGGCGAGTTCACATTCGAGGCAAAATTCGGGAACCGCCTTGCAGAAGTTTTCAACTTCCCGTTTTTCCGAAATTTTGCTAAATGGCTCTTCGAGTAAATTTCCGAGAATGATCTTCAAACGGTTACACATGCGCAGGTTACCGGCAGGATCAATCGTGTAATACGTGTTCCCGTTCCTTATGTCATTCAAAGGGCAAAAACTGTATGCCATGTTCTTATATTTTGAAAGGTCAATCAGGCATGGTTGAATTTGAACGCCGGCACCCAAACCGATTTTGCACTTCTCGGCCACCGGTACTCCTTGGTCCAAAGCCTGCTGAATATCGGAGGGACTCGGCATAAGTGAATTCCTGATCAGGAAGACAAAACTAAATGGACGCTGCAGATAACGTGACTGTGTCCAGGGGAATGCACACCGTCGAGTGGCGGGGAGTTGACGGGCAGGGAAGGGCGGTCGATTCCGGCGTCTATTTCTACCGGTTGATAGTGGGCGACGAGATTATCTCGAGGAAGATGGCGCTCTTGAGATAGTACGTGTCTCTTTTGAGTAAATAGGGTTCTCGAAAGACCCGGATGTTGAGTATTCGAGACTTGGCAGCCGGGTTTTTCTTTGGGCTTTTGGGTGTTGGGAGTAGAGTTCCGGGCGGCTCATTATTTATTTTATAACAATCAGTTGCAACACTTTAACCGCCGGTCCGTAAACGGATACAAGGAAAATGGTGATTCTAGGGCAGGATCGATCAGGCCGTATCCTCGATTTATCTTGACAGCTCGAATCCATCCGCGGTAGTGTTTCTTCGGGACTGAACACCTTACATACTACTTATCAACAGTTCAATTCCTCTATCGTCGCGTTCTCGCGGTCTCATTTCCTGTTTCGCGGGCTCGAAACAAGGCGTTACGCGGCTTTTCACGATGAGCGAAAGGAGGTGTAGCGGACAAGAGCGCCCGCGTATGCCTTTCGCCGAATTTCCCGGATGTGAATTGAAAAGGACGTAAATCGAAAAGGAGGTGGTACCGGAAGTCAAGAACTTACACTGCCGTGCAAGAGTCGACCGATACTCGATCGACCTCCAACGTAATCAGTACAGGAGGTTCAATCATGAAGAAGGTACTTTCGATCTCGATTGCGCTGTCTCTCCTGGCGCTCGTCATCGGTGCTCCGATGCAAGCCGGCGAGATAGAACCGAAATTCAAAGCCTACCTTGAAACCCTTGGGGAAGATGAATTTGCTTCGGCGATCGTCTACCTGCGGGACCGCCCGGATATCCGCGCATTGGACAATCAGCTCCGGGTGGAAAAGGCCACGATGGGCGTGCGCCATTCACGGGTGATCAATGCCCTTAAAGAAGCCGCCCAACGGTCGCAGCCGGCCCTTACGAACTACCTCGACGTCGGGATGCTCGATGCGACGGTCGAGGGATACACGCCATACTGGATCATGAACCTGGTGGTAGTATCAGCGACCCGGGCCGAGCTCGAGTTGATCGCCCTCCGCGGGGATGTCGATATAATCGAAGGCAACTTCAATGCGACACTCATTGAAAATGTCGGTGAGGCATACATGGGCTCACCGACGCTCGGCATCGGGGTGACCTCGAGCCTGCGGGCGATCAATGCCGACAGGGTCTGGTACGAGTTGGGATATACCGGCTCGGGAACGCTGATTGCGAACCTCGACACCGGTGTCGACGGGACGCACCCGGCCCTGACGGACCGGTGGAGGGGAAACTGGTACCCGTGGCAGGAATGCTGGCGTGACGCGCTGGGAACGGGAACGCAGTATCCGGTTGATAATAACGGCCACGGCACGCACACGATGGGCACCATGTGCGGAGCGGGGCACGCGACCGGCGATACCGTCGGCGTCGCCTTCGAGGCGCTGTGGATCGCCGATAACTCGATCAACCAGGGTGTCAGTCCCGACTTCGACAACGACGTGCTCGGTGCGTTCCAGTGGTTCACGGACCCCGACGGCAATCCATCCACCACCGAGGATGTGCCCGATGTGCTCCAGAACTCGTGGGGAATCGATTCACGGTTCGGGTACGATTACACCGACTGCGATTACCGCTGGCAGGAGGCCATCGAGAACTGCGAGGCGGCCGGCGTGGTGGTCACCTTCAGCGCCGGGAACGAGGGGCCCTACCCGCAGACGCACCGCTCTCCGGCCAATATCTGCAATACGACAACCGTCAATTTCTCCGTTGGCGCCGTTGACTGCGAGAACTACGGCTGGCCGTATCCCATAGCCTCGTTCAGCAGCCGGGGACCCTCCGACTGCGACGGCGTTACGATCAAGCCGGAGGTCTCCGGTCCCGGCGTGTATGTCTACTCTTCGTATCCGGGCGGGAGCTACGTGCGGATGAGCGGCACCTCCATGGCCGGCCCGCACATCGCCGGCGTGGTCGCCCTGATGAGGCAGGCCAATCCGAATGCGGACGTTCATACGATCAAGACCGTCATGATGGAGACGGCCCGTGATCTGGGACCGGCCGGCGAGGACAACGACTACGGATGGGGCGTCATCGATGCGTACCAGGCCGTGCTCGCCGTATCGGTGACCGATACGATACCGCCCGAGGTGACGGTGACCGAGCCGAACGGGGGAGAGGTGCTGAATGCCGGAACGGTCTACACGATCACGTGGAATGCGACGGACAACGTCGGCGTTACGCAGATCAGCATCTACTATTCCTACGATGGCGGCGTCAACTACGATCCGGTGGAAACCCTTGCGGGGAATCCCGGCTCGTACGATTGGACCGTGCCGAGCACTCCGTCGACGCAGTGCCTCGTCAAGATCTACGCGTACGATGCGGCCAATAACGAGGGATGGGATGTATCGGACGGCTTCTTCACGATAGAGGAGGCCCCGATTCCTTACGTGTGGGTGCAGAATATCGGTCTATCGCTCGTGACCAGAGGCGCCAAGACCTATGCGACGGCCGATGTGCTCGTATGGGATCAGAACAACAATCCCGTACCGGGGGCCGAGGTCCACAGCCATTGGAGTGGATTGTCGACCGATGCGGATGTCTTCACGACAGGCAGCACGGGCATCGGCTCATGCAGGTCCGACAGGCTCAAGAGGCCGGTGGGGTGGTGGTACTACGACGCTGATGACGTCGTCGCCGCCGGGTACGTTTTCAGGAGCGATCTCGGTGAGACCGCCGACTCGATCTACGCCGGTGCGGGTTTGGAGATGACGGATGCGGCCGACGGAATGTTCTCCGTATCCCAGAACTATCCGAATCCCTTCAATCCGACGACGTCATTCAGCATGAACCTGCCCAGGACTGCACACCTGAGCTTCGTTATCTACAACGTGGCCGGCCAGAGGGTGCGGACGATACTCGATGCGCACGTGCCGGCGGGACTCGTGACGCTCACATGGGACGGCACCGACGAGAACGGAATCCCCGTTTCAAGCGGTGTCTACCTCTACCGTGTGATCGCCGGCAACAACGTGGTAACGAAGAAGATGATGTTGCTGAGATAGCGGTTTCCACACACTGGTGACCGGAAGGCCTCCCGCCGCGAGCGGGGGGCCTTCATTCTTGCGGGCGCCGGCGGAAGCCACCTTGCCTAATGCAGGAGAGCATGTCGAAACGAGGAAAATCATCTTGCTTCGTTAAGGGTGTACAACCGGATCGGTGCATGCTCCCATTTTGCCTCATTTTTTCCATATATGGGAAAATGCATGTCACGACGAGCAGTCGCATCGCTGATTCCACATTGCACAATTCTTCTAATAATCTGTAATACTGTCAGTTACGCGCGCATTCTCTCGATTGCCGTCTGGCATGTAAAATGCATGATGATCTTGACAAACTGGGGGTACATGTGTCTGCGAGCGGCTTGGAAAAAAACACGACACGGCAATACGATGAATGCTCTCCGAGCAGTCTAGAGAAGGTACGCACCATCTTCACATCGCTCTCCAAGTACATAAATAGCAAAAAGATATATTCAATCAACAATCCGAATCTTGTCAATTTCGCGCAGTCGTTCCGGGATTCGTGCGAGGCGTACTTCGCGGACGAGGACGAGCTGCTGCTGACGATTGAACAGTACCGAATCTCGTGGCGCGACCAGGTCGTGTACGAGAACGAGAAGAGGGATGAGAGCATCGCGTTCCTCCTCTTCAAGGATGGTATTGGAGAAATCAGCTTTCATCGTCCGATCGTGTCCGAGGAGCTCGAGCAGTTCGTCGACATCATAAAGGATGAGACGCATAATTACTCATCGGAAGTGGACGTTGTAACCAAGCTGTGGAGAGCCGATTTCGAATGTATTAGGTATCGCATATTCGATGAGTACTTTGCCGGCGAGTCGATGGACATGCATGACGGCGCCGACGAGGTAACGGGAGAGCTCATCGAGGCGGACGATCACGAGGATCTGCCGAGTTTCAACGATAGGGGCCGGGTCATTGCAGGTTCGTACATGCCTAACGAATCGATCGGGGAACATCTGAATCATATCATCGATCAGCAGCACGGCGAGGCGGATGAACAGCGCCGGGAGCAACTCATCCAGGAAATGCTGGCCTCGCATTTCGATGTGAGCAGTGACGAATTGGAATATTTCAAGGAAGCCCTGGCGAATGAGCGGTCATCCGATATGCTCGTGCAGTTTTTCGCGGTCATTCTCGATTTCGCCAGGATACCGGGAAATTCGAACTCGGTTGGTGACGTGCAGAATATTATCACGCACCTCATCGATTACTTCATGGAAGAATTCAACGTGCAGACACTCGAGCAGGTGCTGGGCGTTATTAAAAAGTTCACATGCGAGCATAGTATTCACGATGATTGCCGCTTGTTCTTCAAACACATCGAGGAACAATTCACCACCCCGTCGATGTTACTGTCGCTGGGCAGGATAGCGCAACGATCGAAACGGGATGCCAAGGAGGTGTTCCGGTATTACCGCCTGGTTGGGAAGAGAACGATTCCGACGATCTGCGCACTTCTCGAGGATTCGCATTCATCCTGGCTACATACAGAAGGGTGCCGCGCAATCATCGCCCTCGCCAGAGAGGACATTCAACGTATCATCACACAGTTGGACATGGATAAGCCCCGTATCGCGCATGACATTGTCTACATTCTGCGGGAACTGGAAGCAAAAGAGGTTCACCCAATAATCAAAGAGCTCATTTATTATCCCGATATCAGTGTGAAGGAAGAGCTGATGGAGTTGCTCGGGAATATAGCCTCCCACGAGGCGGTCCAACT
>CBFCXB010000222.1:0-5267 GCA_965601905.1 uncultured bacterium
TATCGCCGCCGACGCTAGAATATACCGGCATACGGAACGTGCGTAAAGAGGTAATGGCCGGCCGGAGGGGCAAAAAAACGGGACCGAATGGTATCGTCGGCCGGAGGGGCAAAAAAAACGGGACCGAATGGTCCCGCCAGCCGGAGGGGCAAAAAAATCGGGACCGAATGGTCCCGGTTTCGTTGCGCTTGATTTTTCGTTATATTACTTTACCAAACGCTCTTGCCCCACACGCTCTTGCCGAACGCCATGATCAGGGCTATTACCAGTGCGATGTTGGTGAAGTGCAGCATTTCTAACCCCCTTCTTCTTGTTTACGTTACGAGTTACTACCAGACGCTTTTGCCCCACACGCTCTTGCCGTAGGCCATCAGCAGGGCGATCACCAGTGCTATGTTTGTGAAGTGCAACATCTCGATCCTCCTTTTCGTCCTTCATTGTTTCCTTTGACTGCGTTCAGTTACTGCAAAGGGCAAGTGGTGTGCCAAGATGGAAAATCGTTCCCGATCGTTCCTTGTTGTTTGTAACTTATTATTTTATAAGGAATTAAAATGTTGAAGATTCGAAATGGGAAGGGGCCGTGGAGGGAGCCGGGCGCAAGTCGTGTAAAATAACTTTTACCATCTTTGCTAATATGGCCTAACTTAAACATAAACAGTAAATTAGATGTTAATTAAATTTTACATTGTGGTAAATTAATGTTGACGGGTGCGTGGAAGCGGCCAGGGATAATATAGGTGTAATTACCTATTAGATAAACAATTATAAATATATTATGGGTTAAATTCTTACTTCAAAATCATTCCGGAATGTAAGTAAATGATTTTTTACCTAGTTCTGGCATCGATGTCGGTGTCAATAGACGTTGTCGGATGAATGATACAGCAGTGCATGCCCGCAGGAATGTCATCCGATATCAATCATAGTACCCGAGATGCCGACGGTGCGTTAGTTGAGTTAGCCGATGCGGCTGGTAGATCGGTCAAAACACCCTAAATGCCGACGGTACATCAATCAAAGCATCCGATTCCGCGGGCGATGACGATCCGTTGAATCTCGCTCGTGCCCTCGCCGATGTCGAGGAGCTTCTGGTCGCGGTAGAAGCGCTCGATCTGGTACTCGCGCATCAGGCCGTAGCCGCCGTGGATCTGCACGGCGTCGTTCACGACGCGGCCCATCAGCTCGGAGCAGTATAGCTTCGACATCGCCGCCTCGACGGTGAAGGGGCGTCCCTCGTCGCAGAGCCAGCATGCCTTGTAGAGGAGGTTCCGGGCGGCCTCGATCTCCATCGCCATATTGGCCAGCTTGAATGAATTGGCCTGGAATGTTGCGATCGCCCGGCCGAACTGCTTGCGCTCCTTACCGTAGCGCAGGGCCAGCTCGTACGCCCCCTGGGCGCCCCCGAGGCCCATCGCCGCGATCGCGAGGCGGCCGCGGTCGAGGGCGGCGAGCATCTGCTTGAATCCCGTGCCGCGCCCGCCGAGGAGGTTCGTTTCCGGCACGCGGACATCCTCGAAAAAGAGTTCCCCCGTGTTCGAGGCGCGCCACATCAGCTTGCCGTGCATCGCCTTGGCCGTCACGCCGGAAGTGTCGTTGGGGACGAGGATGCAGCTCAGCTCCGGTTTGCCGTTATCGCGGCTCCCGGTGCGAGCCTGGACGACGATCAACCTGGAGATCTCCGAGGCCGAATTGGTGATGAATATCTTGCTGCCGTTTATGAGCCATTCGCTGCCCTTGAGCTCCGCCGTGGTCTGCGTGGCGCCCGCATCGCTCCCCGCATTCGGCTCGGTGAGCCCGAATGAGGCGAGCCCCTCGCCCCGGCAGAGCATGGGGAGCCATTCCTTCTTCTGCTCGTCGTTGCCGTAGTAGTAGATCGGTCCGATGCCCAGCGAGTTCGCTGCGGCGACCGTTGCGGCCGCCGAGCCGTCAACGCGCGCCAGCTCCTCGATGGCGATGATGTAGTTGAGGTATCCCATGGCGCTCCCGCCGTACTCCTCCGCCACGTACATCCCGAAGAGCCCCATCTTCGCCATCTTTTTCACGAGATCGAGGGAGAACTCCTCCTTCTCATCGAGCTCCTCGGCCAGTGGTTTTATCTCCTTCTCGGCGAAATCGCGTATCGAATCGCGCAGTATCTGCTGTTCCTCGGTAATGTCGTAGTTGAGCATGTATGTCCTTTCTTATTCGGCGTTTTTTGATCTCATAAAGAGGTGAAAGTATAAAAATTATCCGCCGCGGGTGTCAAATGAAAAGAGGGGGGGTGGAGAGGGGGGTGGACATGCAGAGCCGGGAAAGGCTTCGCAGTATCCACCCCCCACGGCACGTGTTGGCTCCCGAAGCCATTGCCGGCTCGGAACGGCAATTACGTACCGGAATCGGTCGATCTACTCTTCGAACCGATCCGAGAAATCCGTCTTGGGGTAGCTCCAGACCTTGATGTTGTCAAAGACACCGTCATCGCCCTCCCATCGGTGCCGATTCCAATCGCCGGGCCATAACCGAGAGCCCAGACCAATAACCGCTTCGGAGGACCAGTCGTCAAAGGTCGGATCCCCGTTGTATTTGAATATAGATGGAGTGACCTTTGAGCCGTTGATATAGAGATCAATCCTATCTGTCATATTCGGCGCTGTACCATCCCACGTAACGGCTATGTGAATCGGCTCCGCCGATGACCATCCTGGGATACTCGTAATATAAGTACTCTTGGAAATACCGTAGATAAAACCTGGTCCCCATGCTCCAACATTCAACCGGTTCTGCCAGTCATTGAAGTGCATCCACATGGAGGGATTATAACCTTCGGGTTGCGCATAACAAAAGAATTCTACGATGTGCCCCACTCGCCAGTCGATCCAATCCGGGTGATACCAGAACTCGATGCATCCTTGTTGGCCAAGCCGCAGATCGTGGTACTGAATGTAGTTGTCCGGAATGTTGTGGTCTCCCGTTCGCTCCAGCGGCTTGAATCCGTTGCCGTGCTTGCACGGCAGATATTCGATGTCCCCCACGATGACACCGTCGGGACCAATCCTGCTGTGCGTCACCTCGTGCGGCGAATCGAGCTTGTTCCAGAGAAGGAGCCCTTTCAGTTTCTTGACGTTCACCTTGAAGTATGTGGCCCAGTTCCCTCTCCCCGGATGCTCGGGAATTCTCGTAAAGGGACCCTTGGATGGATCGTCCGGTCTCTCGATCCGATGCGGATCGTCGGGCAGGGATTCGAAGAACGGATCTCCCGCTCCCCAGGCGCCTTCTTCCCTGAGAACAGTCCCCTCTCCCGACAGCATCTGGACAGAAGCGTGAGCGGCGATGATGAGCTCTTCGGCTTCGCTGAACCCCCACGCGTCCATATCCAGCGAGTCGGTGTGCACCGTGGTGAACGGCTCGTGCTCCTTCTTCAGCGGAAAGTGACCCACTTTGGGATTCCCGGACGGCGTGTGGGGAATATCCTCCAGAAATTCCGCCACCGCACAATGCGTCTCCGCCAGACTCCAGCCGCCGTCTGTCGCATACTCGATAAACAGGAAGTCACCGTTTATCCAGCAGGTGACCGAGCCGACATCCTCGGTCCGTGCGGCGATCAGTTCGACGACTTCCGTCGGCCCTAAAGGCGGCGATGCACTGGTCAACAGCTTCATCGCGGGATCGCTGGTCCGCTGCAGCTCGAGGGGTTCCTCGAATTGTCCGCATGCGGAGAACAATCCCACGAGAAGCACGATAACCAGTACGGCATGCATGAAATACCTCATGACAGTGCCTCCCGTAAAAAGGACTTACCAAGGGAAAGAGCGCCGAACGGCCTCTATCCCCAAGCCATTGATATAGATAGATTAAAACTTACTTAAACCGCTTAGATCTTCCAAAGATGAGCAAAAGGATGGTATCAGGCACCGTACTATTTGTCAATCTTATTTATGTTGTGGATGCCGAAGAGCAACACCGAAAGCCAAGTCCTGTCAGGCACCGTTGAAATATACTTGCCAATTCGGTTAGTGCATGCTAAGGTGGGAGCAGGCTGTATATATTAAGGGCACTCAAGCAATTTACATATCAACGGTTTTTTAGCTCGAAAGGGTGGATATTACTGCTTCCCGGTACGAATGCGCGCATATCCACGTGTAACGTGCATTGTATTTCGTGGAATTTTTCTAACAGGCAAAGGAGGTGATGACGGCCTGTGAGAGTACCATTGAGTGAAAAGGATATTCCAGAGTTCTCCCGAAAGGAGGTGAAGGCAGGATGTCTATGCATAGAATAGTTTCTGTGGTGTTTTTCTTTTTGCTCCTTGTGCCATCTGTAGTTCCCGGCAGCGCTACGAAAACGGAAGAACCGAATCTACAGGCTCATCCCTCTCATTGTCTCGTGAGATCGGTCATCGGTTCCGCCGGATTTCCTGGCACGAGCACTAATTATAAAACCAACGGCACGATGGGCCAGCCGACACCGATAGGTATCGGATCGTCCTCGGGGAATACATTGCGAGCGGGTTTCTGGAGCAGATACTGGATACCGACCGATGTTGAAGAAACACCGGCTGTCTTCAGTGATATGCTATTCCAGAACTTCCCGAATCCCTTCAATCCATCGACAACGATAAGGTATTCTGTGTCAACGAAGCGGCACATCGAGATAACGATCTACAACGTCAACGGCCAGAGGATACGTCGGCTCGTTAACGAGGATAAGGCGCCGGGGATATACAAGGCTGCTTGGGATGGCAGAAACGCCAGAGGATCGATGGTTTCTACAGGAATATACTTCTATCGGCTTGCGGCGGGTTCCTATGTCTCCGTTAAAAAGATGCTGCTGTTGAGATAGAGAGGAGATCGAAATGATACGTCATGCGATATGGATACTCGTTTTTACTGTAACCGTCATCGTCGCGATGACGGCGCTCGCGGGAGTGCCGCATCTCGTCAACTACCAGGGTACGATCACGGATGCGGACGGGCCGGTGGATGGCCCACATGACCTCACATTTTCCATCTACCCTGATAGTACGGGCGGTTCTGCGTTCTGGACGGAAGTGCATACCGGGGTGAATATTCAGTATGGTTTGTTCAATGTTATACTCGGCAGGTACAACGATATCCCGCCCGATCTACTCGATAACGATGAACTGTGGATCGCCGTAAAGATCGACGGCGATCCCGAGATAGCTCCCCGGATGAGGATCACATCTGTGGCATGGGCAATGCGGGCGGCCGTTGCTGATACCGCTTTGACGGCTGTCGAGGTGTCCGCGCACAGTCATCATTCGCTTGATG
>CBFCXB010000223.1:0-5264 GCA_965601905.1 uncultured bacterium
ATTTCGACCGTGCAGCCTGATGTAGGCGAGCTCCGAATGGGTGGTGTACTCGGTCGGCGGGATCGAATTGCCGATAACAGGCTGATCGATATTGCAGAATGCGAGATGGCAGTCCTCGAGGAGTTTCAGTGTATCGGGGTTGTTCCAGGAACCGTGCCGTAGCTCCACCGCAGTGGGAACATTGCGGAACCACTGCCCGAGTTGTAATAGGTATCGCCGGTTCTCCGCCTGGTCCTTGAAAGACCAGGGGAACTGGAGGAGAAATGCGCCGACAAGCCCGTTCTCGATCAGCGGATCGAAGGTGTGTATGAATTGTGCCGCCGTTGCTTCATCGGCATTCCGGTCGTGCGTGATCTTCTGTGAGACCTTCACGGAGAAGGTAAAATCAGAAAACGCAGCGAGACGCCGCTTCCAGCTTTCGACGAGTTGACCCGTCGGTGTGCGGTAGAACGAGCTATTCAGTTCGATGCAGTTGAAATGGTGGGCGATCCAGCAGAGCTGATCGATTCTCTTTCCCGTCGGGTAGACGGGGCCGATCCAGTCGCGGTACGACCATCCGGCCGGCCCGATCCGCAGTGTATGTGTGCACGCTTTGGATGTCATGCGCGTACCATCCTCGGTTCCGAGCGTACCGCACGGGCTGCCCGTGTACAAACTTTTTCTCGGCATCTCGGCGCACGCATCCTGCTCCACGACGCGTAAGGATTTTTTCGATTGGAATTCGGGTCTCCATACGATATAAAAGTGGCTATGGAGCAGCGAAGCGGTTACCAACGGGAGCGATGGTTTCTCCTGGCGATTCTTGCCCTGGCCGTGTTTGTGCGCTTTGTGCGGCTGGGACACCAATCGCTCTGGACCGATGAAATGCTCACGATCGGAGCGTACACGGCCCCTCCCGGCATCGCGTTCTGGAAGAAGCTGCTGTGGGACGTGCACGGCCCGCTGCACTCGTTGCTCCTTCATCTCTGGAGCGCCGTCTCCTCCTCGGAGGCGTGGCTTCGAACTCCCAGCGCGCTTGCCGGCGTGCTCTCCGTTTACCTCCTGTACCGATGGCTCATCTCGCTGGGACGGCGGGACTGTGCACTCGTCGGTGCGCTTTTTCTGGCACTGAGTCCCTTCAATCTCTACTATTCGCAGGAGCTCAGGTTCTACGCACAACTCACCCTTTTTCTGATCGTCGCGCTCATCGTCTTTCATCGTTTTCTCTCTCGGCCGACCTACAAGAACGGCGTGCTCCTCGGCGTGACGCTCGCCGTGACCTGCCTTTCCCATTTCTCGGGCGGGTTCCTCTGCCTCGGGCTGTTCGTGTACCTTATCATCACCGGGAGGATGCGGGGAATGCACCTGCGCGCCGGGGCGCTCGCGGCGGTCATCGTCCTGCTCATGATCTCGCCGTGGATCTATCGCGAGTTCAGGTTCTTGCAGCAAATACAGGTCGTCGATGTATCGACTATTCCCATCGAGGAGCGGTACCGGGGCGAGCTGACGCTGAGTGCGTGGTCGTATCCGTACGCCTTCTATGCCTTCTCGGTCGGATACTCGTTCGGACCGACACTCCGGGAGCTCCACCTCGTAGAGTCGGTGTCGACGCTTCTCAAAACTCACGGCCTCGAGATCTTGATCGTCGGCTGTCTCTTCGGATTATTGACGATACTGGGACTCATCAGGGCGGCACGTACAGGGCTACTGGCCCTCTTTCTCTCTGTCGCCCTGGGCGCCCTCCTCGCCGTATCGCTGCTGGTCAAGTTCAATATCAAGATCTTCAACGCCCGCTATCTGATGAGCGTATTTCCCGTTTTTATCGCCCTCCTCGCGTACGGGGTGCCGGTGAGGGGACTGCGGAGGTATTTCGCGATCATAGCTGTGTGCGCCGTCATGGCGGTTGCGGACTGGAACTACCACGTTGTCGATTCCTATGCACGTGACGATGTGAGGGGAAGCGTGCGGCTCATCGAGGATCGTGAGGTCGCCGGCGATCTGATAATCGCTCCGAGCGTATTTCATACCGTGCGCTACTACTACGATGGGCCGAACGAGGTGGTCGTCCTCTTTCCGCGCGATCTCGGTGCGGATGAGGTGTATCGCCGGGGGGAGCGGCTGATGCGCGAGCACGGGCGGGTGTGGTACATCCGCTGCCGGCACTGGGGCAGCGATCCCGAGGATCTGCTCGTTGCCTCTCTCTCGGCCGAGGCGGCGGCGGTGGAGTCGTGGAATCTATCCGGCGTGGTCGTGTATCTGTTCCAACATATGCAGCCTTGATTCCGCCAGCAGTAACGAATGAGGCACTATATCTTTCCGCGTAAAACTTTGACTCGGCCGTAAGTATTATATGCTTTGTAAGAACGTATTTTAATAAATATCAATGTATTAGTATATAAAATTACTCCATTTCAGTAAAAGTTCCATTCAAAGTTGACAGAAATGGTACATATGCTATAATAATAATGCAGGGAGGGTTTCCGCACGGAGCAACCCCGTGCTATCAGGGAGACCGTCGTATGAGATGTAGTAAACAGGAAAAGATGCCGCGGCCGGGAGCGAGCCGTGGCTTCTTTCATGAGAGGAAAGGCCGCGCGACCTTACACCCCTTACTGTTCACAGGCCGAGGGGAGGAATCGCCATGAAAATCACGGGGACCTTATTCATTGTTGTACTGCTGTGCATCGCTGTCGGATGCTCGAGTATCTCCCAGACCGAGCGTGAATATTTCACGAGGCCCGAGGCACGCGAGCAGTATATAATCGACCATCCCGACTGTACGTGCAGGGATCAGATACGGAATGGCGAGATCATCAGGGGAATGGACATTTACGAAGTGATCGCTTCGTGGGGTCTTCCAAACGTCTATCTCGTCTCCAAGGAAGTGCCGAAGGAATATTGGATCTATTACGTGCAGGAGGGGGCCAGCAAGGCAGTTTTGATCTACACGCTCACCTTCGCCGAGGATTATCTGGAGGGCTGGGATATCGATCAGAAGAGATTCGATGACTACCGCATCGTATCCGACATGAGCGTCAAGCCCGAGCGGTCGAAAATGTTCGACACGATAAAAAAGAAGTACTGATCAGATCTTCTCCAGAAACGCGTAACGCGTGTAATAACACGGGCGTCCCACTTTCAAGAGGGACGCCCGTTTACTATACGGCCGCGACTTTTTGAAATTGACTTTACCCCGCTCCTTCACTATGCTCAATAATGTTATATTTTGATTGCACTTATGCCCTGTAGAATTGATTACGTCCGGGGGCGGCTCGCACGGTGAGCCAGGCGAGCTGGATTCGATTATTCGATTGTACCGGATCACGACCCTGGAATGAAGCGGAGGGCGTCTCATGAAACTCCACTCGGAACTGAAATGGGAACCACCGACGGATGTCGTGGAAACCGAGGAGGAGGTCATCATCATCGTTGAGATCGCGGGGATGAATGGCGACGATTTCAATGTCGTGACCGATGGGAAGGTGCTCAGTATCGGCGGTTTCAGGAGGTGTGCGTACCCTGATGGAAAGAAGCAGTTCCATACGATCGAGATCCAGGCGGGTCCCTTCGAGAGGAGAATCGCGCTCCCCGCTTCTGTTGACCAATCGAAGGTGTCCGCCCGGTACCGGAACGGCATGCTTGAGATAACGATTGCTAAACTGCGGCCGCAAAGACGTGCGAGAAAGGTGCCGATCGGGTGAGCGAAAAGAGACGGCAGACGGTGAACAGGATCATGGCCGAGGGCGAGGGCGGGAACGATCTGTTGGGCGAAATTCCAAGTGAGCTTGCCATCATTCCGATAAATGACGGTGTGGTGTTTCCATACATGCTCGTGCCGTTATTATTGACCGACGAGAATCTCGTACGGCTTGTCGACGAGGCGCTCGCTTCCCACAAGATCGTCGGTGTGTTCACCCAGCGCAACCGGGACGTAAAAAAACCCGGCCCGGAGGATATCTACCGAACGGGAAGCGCCATGCTGATACAAAAGATGGCCCGTTTCCCGGACGGTCACGTGCGTATTGTGGGTCAGGGACTGGCCCGAATCACGATAAATCGTTTCACCGATGATATACCGTTCATGCGCGCGCATATAGAGGTGGCAGTAGAACCGTCCGAAAAGAGCGATAAAACCAAGGCACTCATGCGCAACGTGGTGAATGCCTTCATCAAGATCGTCGACGCCTCGGAAAACTACCCAAGCGAGGTCAAGGGGATCGTGATGAATATCAAGGAGCCGGGACGGCTCGCCGATATGCTGGCGGCGAATATCGATATGGAGCTCGAGGAGAAACAACGTGTTCTCGAGATCGAGCGACCCGCAAGGCGGCTCAGTCTCGTGTACGAGTATATCAACGGTGAGCTCGAAATAGCGAAGCTGGGCGAGAAGATCCGCAAGGATGTACGGCGGGAGATGGATCGCGAACAGCGCGAGTATTACCTCAGACAGCAGATGAAGGCCATCCAGAAGGAGTTGGGCGAGGATGACAACACCGTCGAGCTCGATGACCTGAAAGAGCTTATCGATCAGACCGACATGCCTCGTTACACGCGTGAAGCCGCGATCAGGGACTGGAATCGGCTGAAAAGAATGTCGACCAGCTCGGCCGAGTACATCGTAGCGCGCACCTATCTCGACTGGTTGCTCGAACTGCCGTGGGAGAAATCGACGGAGGACGTGCTCGATATCGATCGGGCGCGGCGCATCCTCAACAGGGACCACTACGATCTCGACCAGGTGAAGGAACGGATACTCGAGTTCCTCTCGGTACGCAAGCTGAGGCGGAGCGTGAGGGGTTCGCTCCTCTGTTTCATCGGTCCGCCCGGCGTGGGAAAGACGTCGCTCGGACGGAGCATCGCCCGCTCGCTCGGCCGCACGTTCGTGCGCATGTCGCTCGGCGGCATCAAGGACGAGGCCGAGATCCGGGGTCACCGCCGAACCTACATCGGGGCACTTCCCGGCCGGATCATTCAAGGAATCAGGACGGCGCGGAGCAACAATCCGGTGTTCATGCTCGATGAGATCGACAAGCTGGGGGCCGATTTCAGGGGCGATCCGTCCGCCGCGCTCCTCGAGGTGCTCGATCCGGAACAGAACAGCTCGTTCGAGGACAACTACATCAATCTCCCGTTCGATCTCTCGCGCGTCATGTTTATAACGACCGCCAATGTCCGGGATACGATCCCCCATCCTCTGCTGGACCGCATGGAGGTGCTCAATCTGCCCGGGTACATAACGGAGGAAAAGGTGCGGATCGCGAAACGGTTTCTGATACCGCGCCAGA
>CBFCXB010000224.1:0-5229 GCA_965601905.1 uncultured bacterium
GCCGGCAGTAGAAGCACTCGCCGCAGTTCGTCGTGAAGGGGCTCATGACCGGATCGCCTTTCGCGAGATTCGCGACGCCGGAGCCCACCTCGACGATCGTGCCGGTAAACTCGTGCCCCATGACGGTTCCGGCATCGAGCCCCGTCTCCCGCCCGTGATAGATGTGCATATCGGAACCGCACACCGCCGTCAGTGTCACCTCGACGATCGCATCGCGCGGCGCCTGGATCTGTGGGTCAGCAATTGTTTCGTGCCGTACGGTATCTTTTCCATGAAAGATAACGGCTTTCACTGATCACCTCGCAGCGCATATGTGTTCCAGCTGTTTCGTTCTATTGCATCGTCGACGAGGGGATTCCTCGTGAGATACAGAGAAACCAATTTCCATTCACGGTCAATGGGGATCTCCAGTATCATGGAGTCATCCGGTATGCGGCCGCCGCCTTGAATGCCGAGTATCTCTCTCGTGTTTTCAACGGTGTAGTCGATCGCTTCGTTCGTCGGAAACATCAGCGGGTGACTAATCATGAGATTCACCTTTCGCGCAATGAGATATCCGATAGATGCCATGCGTTGGTGCCCCGGTCTGGTGCCGAAGACGATACCATGTTTGGCGATCCAGCGGTCGTTCAATCCATACATGTCGATTATCGTGAGACGGGAGTAGAAATCTATGGCGCCGCATGCCGTCGTCGCAACCGTCACGGCCGGATCATGGCCGAACGAGCGTCCGAGCACTGATCCGATTTCGGCCCAGTTCTGATCGCGGTCACGGATATGTGCGTGCAGCTCCCCGATCGTATCGATACCGTAACGGTTGTATCTATGCTTGAAGGAGTAAGAGTGTTGGAGGGAACCGAGCAGCAGGATCACAACGAGTGTGATCTGGACCTCTCGCCGCTGTACATGCTCGAAGACAAGCCATGCGATAACGATGAAGATAAGAGGCAGGATCGGCACGATGAGCCGGAACTCCATGAAATCTCCACCGACCTTGACGACGTATGCCGACCAGAGGCCGATCAGGACCAGCACGATGAGTATAATGGAGTTCTCTTTGCGGCGCAGTGCCCTGAGTTCGATCATGCCAAGAATGACAAGTGGGAAAAGCCAGTATTGGGAAACGAACAGGTACAGGTATCGCAATCCACGCCTCATCGAGGTGGCGGTGGCCGCCTTCACATAAAATGAATTGGGGAGAATGTCACCGTAGTATCGGTATTTCCAGATGAGCCATCCCCCTACGAGTGCCGTGCACGGTGTGAGCAGGCACGCCATGCCGAGAAATTTTTTCCGCCTGGTAGCCGTTCCACTCAATACAAAGATCAATGCGGCAGGAATACACACGATCGAGAGCAGGGCTGAATCGACGTGTGTCAATATTGCCGCTCCCAGCAGGACAGAGAGGAGCGCCAGTGTGCCGGGATTCCACGAGTGGGTTCGAATCGAGCGTGCGAGTATGTAGATGCATGCAACGAACAGGCATGCCTGAAGGGATGTTTCCAGCCCCCCCGTCGCGTAGGCGCTGAATGTATGGTTGACGCCAAGCACGATTGTTGTGATCAGGCCGGCCATGCGCGAGAAGAGGAGCGCCCCGAGCCGGTAAGTCAAGATCAGGGAGCCGGCGAAGCAAGCCAATCCCACGATGAACGAGAAGGGGACGGGATCGATTCCCATGCGCAAGGGAATGCTCATCAGGACGGTCCACAGGAAATTCGTATACCCCTCGACGCCCTCTTCTCCGCTCCAGACCAGCCCGTTTCCCCGCGCGAGATTGTCTGCGTACCTGAATGAGATGAATGCATCATCCTGAATGAACCGGTTTGACCAAGCGAGGATTATCAGCAGCGCACATACCGTGCAATATAGCGCCGTGTAACCGCGATTGCCGATTCGTGATGGAAACCATCCCGGCATGATATCTTCCTCTTCGTGTACATAGACCAACACGGTTTGCACTCGATGCCAGTTACCTCGTCACCTCGCAACTTTTCGTGAATAGAAGGAGATTTGTCAATGTGTTCGAATGCATATCTGCTCCGTGCCGAAATAGTAATATAAATCGTATCGTTGGCAAAGGAGTTTCCTGCTGCAGTGCGTCGCTCCAGTGCGTAAATAGTGTGTTACGTTGAGCGCGTGCCCGATTCAATGTTACCGGTTAATATACTGACAGTTACCGCCGTTTCAAATGCAACTCCGGCAAAGAAAAATTGACATTACACCGGGATTGGCGCAATCTAGAGACGTTATATGCGTGCTCATCTCGAATACCACATACGCCAACCGAGGAGGTGAGGAGCGATGTTGAGATTACCGCTCATCTTATTGGCCGCCATGCTCTGCATTATGCTGGTGGGTTGCCAGGGCGGCGAGAAGGCGGAGCAGACCGAGAAGGCGGAGCAGCCCGAAGTGGAGAAGGCGGTCACGGAAAAGATGCCCGCCGCCAAGGATGTCGTCGATATCGCCGCTGCCGACGGGCGCTTCACGACCCTCGTGGCCGCCGTGAAGGCGGCCGGCCTCATGGAGACTTTGAAGGGTGAAGGCCCCTTCACCGTCTTCGCGCCGACCGATGATGCATTCGCCAAGTTGCCCACCGGGACCGTTGAGGCGCTCCTGGAGGATGTACCCAAGCTCAAGGATATTCTCCTCTACCATGTCCTGTTGGGTAAGGTAATGGCGGAAGACGTGGTGAAGCTGAAGGCGGCGGAGACGGCTCTGGGAAAGGAGGTAATGATCGAGGTGATGGGCGATCATGTGATGATAGGCAACGCGAGGGTCGTCATCACCGACATCGAAGCGTCGAACGGCGTGATCCATGTGATCGACACGGTAATCATGTCGCCGCCGGAACGGTAGGATTACCTGGTGTCGATTGTCGAGCGGAAGACGATCCTCCCGTCAGGACCGATCGCCTTTATCGTATAAAGACCGGGTTCGAGCGCTCGCGCCTCGAGCGGGAGGCGGAATTGCGGCTCAGCGGCAATTCGCAGCTGACCGCTGAACCGCAATTCGCTGGCGTGGCAAGAAGTGTCCGCGCCAGCGAATATGTAGTTCTCGCTGAAAACCATTACCTGACGGTCGTCTGGATGGATGAAGAAGCCGCCAGTGTGCCCGCCACGGAAGCGGATTCGCAAGTTTCTGTTAATTTGTCTGCAAGATAAGATATAATATCTCGACAAGGTAGTTGCATTCTCACGCGAAGCGTCCCGGGGGCGGTCGATGATCGGCAAAAATGTTTCGCATTACACGATCCTCGAGAAGCTTGGTGAGGGTGGGATGGGGGTGGTGTACAAGGCGGAGGACACGAAGCTCGGGCGCACCGCCGCGCTCAAGTTCCTGCCCCCCGAGCTGACGCGCGACGGGGAGGCCAGGGAGCGTTTCGTCCGCGAAGCGCGCGCCGCATCCACGCTCGATGATCCGAACATCTGCACGATCTACGAAATCGACGAGACCGGTGACGGACGATCCTTCATCGCCATGGCGTACTACGACGGCATGTCGGTGAAGGAGAAGATCGCGAGGGGGCCGCTTGCCATCGAAGAGGCCGTCCACATTGCGCTCGGCGCCGCGCGCGGCTGGGGCGCCGCGCCCGCCCGGGGGGTCGGGCCCCCGGGTATAAAGCCGGCGAACAGACAGGTCACGGACGGGGGCGCGGGGAAGATCGTTGATTTCGGCCTCGCCAAGCTGGCCGGGCAGACGAAACTGACGAGGGCGGGCACGACGCTCGGGACGACCGCCTACATGTCGCCCGAGCAGGCGCATGGTGGTGAGATCGATCACCGGACCGATATCTGGTCCCTCGGTGTCGTGATGTACGAGATGATAACGGGGCGGCTGCCGTTCGCCGGCGAGTACGATCAGGCTGTTCTGTACGCGATCATCCACGACGACCCCGAACCGGTTGCATGGCTGCGGCCGGAGGTTACGGCAAAGCTCGATACGCTGATACGAAAATGCCTCGCCAAGGACCCCGCCGGCCGGTGCCGGAATATGGAAGAACTCGTGGCCGTGCTGGATTCGCTCGAAGCGAACGTAGCGTCGGGTGCCGCGGAAACAGGCAGCGATATGAACGAAGATATACCCTCAATCGCCGTATTGCCGTTTATCAATATGAGCCCCGACCCCGAGAACGATTACTTCGGTGACGGGCTCGCCGAGGAACTGATCAATGCCCTGACACAGCTGAAGGGGCTGCGCGTCGTCGCCCGTACATCGGCCTTCCGTTTTCGGGGGAGGGAGGTGGACATCAGGGAGATCGGCCGCCGGCTCGATGTCGGCAGCATACTGGAAGGGAGCGTACGGAAGAGCGGCAACAAGCTGAGAATCACCGCCCAGTTGATCAACGTTGAGGACGGGTATCATATCTGGTCGGAGCGCTATGACCGCGAGCTGGAGGATATATTTGCGGTCCAGGATGATATAGCGCGCGGTATTGTCGACAGGCTCGAGATCATACTCGCCGTGAAGCCGGGCACGCCGCTCGTCAAGCCGTATACCGAGAACCTCGAGGCGTACAATCTCTACCTGAAGGGCCTGTACAACTGGAATCAAATGACACCGGACGGGTGGCTCTTGAGTAGGAAATGTTTCGAGGAGGCGGTCGAGATCGATCCCGGTTTCGCGCCGGCGTATGTAGGACTGGCCATATGGCACCAGAGCCAGGCCTACTGGGGCGAGACGCCGCCGAAGGAGGCGTATGCGCGATCCATGGCATACGCGAAGCGGGCGCTCGAGATCGACGACGGAATCGCCCTCGCGCATAGTGCATTGGCGTGCAACTATTTTCTCCATGACCGGGACTGGCCGGCTTCCGAGCGTGAATTCAAGCGGGCACTGGAGCTGGATCCGACTTCCGCGATAACGCGAGTCAACTACGCGCTGCACCTTGCTCTCAACGGGCGGTTCGACGACGCCCTGGAACAGCCGAGGATCGCGCAGCGGTACGATCCATTCTCCGTAATCGTCAATACGTGGGCTGCGCTCGTATCGTATTACGCGGGAAGAACCGAGGAAGCGGTAGAACAATTGCAGAATACCATAGCGCTGGATCCCGCGCACTGGCAGCCGCACTACCATCTGAGCAATGTGTATCTCGACCGGGCGCGTATCGATGAGGCATCGGCCGAGGCGGAGAAGGCGGTCGAACTCTCGGGCGGCGGGGCGGGGGCCGGAAAGATTTAAGAAAACGAACGGGGTGGGTGGGGGGGGGGGGGGGGGGGGGGAGGGAGA
>CBFCXB010000225.1:0-5208 GCA_965601905.1 uncultured bacterium
CCGGAGCGCCCCCGTCCCGGCGCCCGGCCAGTTTATCAACAGAGATATTTTGACGAATTAAGGCTAGTGCTGTTTCACCTTTTCCCGTTCGAGACCGTACCGCTGTATCTTCCGGTAGAGGGTCGATGCATTGATCCCGAGAATCGAGCTGGCCTTCTTCTTCTGCCAGTTGGTCGTGTTGAGGACGGAAATCAGGTACTCCTTCTCCAGCTCCTCGAGGGTTATCTGGGCCTTATCGACGACGAGCTTGCTCCGGTTGGGCGTAAAGTTTCTCACCTTATCAGGAAGATCCTCCGGCTGGATCTGCTCCCCCTCCTGGAGAATAACCGCCCGCTCGATTACATTCTCCAGTTCGCGCACGTTACCCGGCCAGTCGTAGTTGATGAGGATGTTCATCGCCTCTTTTGATATCGCCTTCCTGCGCCCCGTCCGTTCCGAGGCAAAGCCGAGAAAATGCTCGACGAGAAGAGGAACATCGTCGTGCCGCTCCCGCAGCGGCGGGATGACGACCGGTATCACGTTCAGGCGGTAGTACAGATCGGCCCGGAACCGGTCCTCCTTGACGGACCGCTCGAGATCCGCGTTGGTCGCGGCAATAAGCCGTACGTTCACCTTGATTGGAGAGGTGCCGCCCACCGGTATTATCTCACGTTCCTGGAGAACCCTGAGCAGCTTCACCTGGATTGCCGGGGAGGTTTCACCGACCTCGTCGAGAAAGAATGTGCCTCCACCCGCGACCTTGAAGAGACCGTCCTTGTCCCTGATCGCGCCGGTGAAGCTTCCCTTCACGTGCCCGAAGAGCTCGCTCTCGAGCAGGTTCTCCGGCAGCGCGCCGCAGTTTATCGACACGAACGGATTATTCGTCCTGCTGCTCCGGCTGTGGATCGCCTTGGCGATCAACTCCTTTCCCGTGCCACTTTCACCGCAGATCAGGATGGTGCTGTTCGTATCGGCGACCTTATCGACGAGATTGAACACGGCTTGTATCTCCTCGCTCTTCCCGATGATATCCTTGGAGAAATCGGATTTCTTGAGCTGCTTCTTGAGAAAGGAGTTCTCGCTCCTGACACGGTGCATATCGAGCGCGTTGCGGACGACCATCTTGATCTCTTCGTTCTTCGCCGCGCGTTTGACGAGGTAATAGAACGCACCCTTGTTCAAGGCGTCGATGGCGGTCCTCTGCGAGGCGTATGCGGTCATGATGATGACCGGTATCGAGGGATCGATCTCCTTGATCGCCGAGAGCACCTCGATCCCGTCCATCCCCTCCATACGGATATCGGTGATGACCACATCGAACTTGGAATCCTTCGCGCATTCGACCGCTTTCTTTCCATCGTGGCATGTCTTGACCTGATACCCGCCCTTCTTCAGCATAATCGACAGGTACTGGCACATGCTCTTCTCGTCATCGACTATCAGAATTTTCTCGCCTGCCATTCAGGTACACCCCCGCATTTACAGACTATGCTTCAACGAGTTCCTCGGTATCTATTTCCCTGTCCTTCACGCCGTTGGTCACATAAACCGGCAGCACGACGCTGAAGACGGTGGCGCCGGCCGGGGAGCGCTCCACCTCGAGACATCCGGCGTGACTCTCGACGATCCTCGCGGCAATGGCCAGCCCGAGGCCGGTACCGCTGCTCTTGGTCGTGTAGAACGGTTCGAAGATGTGCGGTAGAACATCATCGGGTATAGGAGGACCGTTATTCGCGAATGCAATACGAACGCACTCCGTACGCGCATCGTCTTCCCCGAGACGCGCATCGGCACGATCGACGGTGATGGTGAGCGTCCCTCCATCGCTCATCGCCTCGCATGCGTTCATGCCGAGATTCATGAGCACCTGCCTGATCTGCTCGTCATCCGCGCAGATCCTGAGGTCCTCCGCCTCGCTCTCGACCCGCATCGACGCATCGTCGCGGCGGGCCGGCGAATGCTCGAGGAGCATGACCGTCTCCTCGACGCATCGCGTGACGTCGACCGGGGAAAATGAGGGTCTGCGCACACGTGCGTACTCCAGGAAATCGGTGATGTTGTTGTCCAGGCGCCCGGCTTCCTTAGTGATCAGTCCCATCAGGGTCTTGTGCTCACCGTTCAGCTCGAGCTCGCCACTCAACATCTCTATCGATCCACAGATCGTCGCCAGCGGAGCGCGGATCTCATGCGCGATGGCGGCCGAAAGCTCACCGACGGCGGCCATCTTGTCGGCCTGTCTGATCCGCTCCCGTATCCGGTGAACCTCGGTAAGATCCTGGAACAGCGCGATGAGGCCTTGAATGCTCCCCTCCTCGCTCGAGAGAAGCGATATGCTGATGCCCATGGGAAGCGTCTCGCCGCCGGGCCGAGAGATATCGAGCTCGTGCCGCTGGCGCGGCACACCGGTCGAGAGGGCGAGCGAAAGCTCCCTCGCGAGCGGTTCGAGGTAATGGTCGAGGTCCGCGACAAGCATCCCCTTGAGATCCTCCTCGTGAAGGTCCAGGATCGAGAGCGCCGCCGGGTTGACCGAAAGGATCTCCCCGGACATGTCGGCGACGATGAGCCCGCTGCTCATGTTCGAGACGATTTGATCGGTGCTGAGCTGCATGTGGCGTATCTCCCTCTCCCGATCCGCCAGCTCCCTGCCCTTGCTCAACACACGCTTCGAGATATAACCGCTCGCCAGCCCGGCCGCCACGAATACCGCCACGTGGAGGTAGCAACGGAGCAGCGGGTGATAGATGCCACGGCGCAGCGGCTCCCATGTCCATTCAGGAGACGAGATGAATCCACCCAACTCCAAAAGGCTGTACATCACGTAGACCACGGTGGCGATGGAGGCCACGGTGAGCCCCCCGATGATCTGAAAATAGATGCCTCCGACCAGGATGGGGATAATGTACAGAATCGAGAAGTAGGAAGCCGATCCACCGCTATGGTGGAGAATCATCGTGAGGATCAAGAGGTCGACACCGATCAGTATCCAGAGAAGCGATTTAAACGACGCACCGCACCGGAATGCGATGTAGACCGAGCCCGAACTGAAGTATGAAACCCCCAGCAAGCTGTACAGCGCGATGACGGATAGATCCCTGTTGTCCCGCTGAAGCACCGTTATGGCGGCGCCAATGATGAGGGTCGCAACAATGAACCGGATAACGGTCAGCTTGCGTAATTTGAGTTCGCCCTCACGGGACAGTGCACGCGGCGTATCGACCATTCTCGTAATCCCCCTATCCTCCGGACACGACGGAAACGAGCTTGAACATCGGCAGGTACATAGCGATCAGCATTCCACCGACGATCCCCCCCATCAAAACAATCATGAGCGGCTCGATGATGGACGTCATGGCGCTGACGGCCGTATCCACCTCGCTGTCGTAGAAGTCGGCGATCTTGTCGAGCATCTCGTCCAGTGCTCCGGTCTGTTCTCCGACGGCTATCATCTGCACCACCATCGGTGGAAAGACGCCGCTGTCCTTGAGCGGATCGGCTATGGTGTTACCCTCGCTGATGCTCGTTCTTGTCTCCATGATCGCTTCCTCGATGACCTTGTTCCCCGCCGTCCGGGCGGTGATCTCCAGGCCGTTCATAATCGGTACTCCGCTCGAGATGAGCGTTCCGAGCGTCCTCGTGAACCGCGCGACGGAGCTCTTTCGGATCACGGAACCGAGAACCGGGATGCTCAAGAGCCCCTTATCGACATTGTACTTGCCCTTCTCCGATTTGTAGTAGCGTCGGAACAAGAAGAACGCGCCGATCAATCCTCCGAGGAGCAGCCACCAGTTTGCCCGTAAAAAGTCGCTGAGCCCCATCACGATCCTCGTCGGGGTTGGAAGCGTGCCACCGAAGTCCGTGAACATCTTCGCAAACGTCGGGATGATGAAGAGAAGCATAAACGTCGTTGCGCCCATGGCGACGAGGAAGACGACGGCCGGGTAGGTCATCGCGCCCTTGACCTTTCGCACCAACGCGTCGGCCTTCTCGAGGTATACGGCGAGGCGGTTGAGAATCACGTCGAGGATACCGCCGGCCTCGCCCGCATCAACCATGTTGACATACAGGTCGGAGAAGCATTTGTGCTTCTTCAGCGCTTCGGCCAGCGTCGTTCCCGACTCGACGTCCGCCATCACTGCGGAAACGACCTTTTGAAATTGCGGTTTCTCGAGCTGCTTGGAGAGAATGTCGAGGCACTGAACCATCGGCAATCCGGCATTTACCATCGTCGCGAACTGACGGGTAAATACACCGAGATCCTTCGTCTTGATCCGGTTCTTGAAACCGAAACTCATATTGATGTCTTTCGGTTTGTGCCGGATATGCGTGATGATGATCTTCCGCTTGCGGAGATAGTTGATCATCTCCTGCTTGTTTTCGGCAATGTATTCGCCGGAGAGAACCTCTCCAGTCGGTGTTCTCCCTTTCCATATATACGTCGTCGCCATTGCTATCCCCCTTGCAGGCTACCTGTGGCAGAGCTTGCTCGGCATCTCGTTCCGCCCCCCGAGCATCTGTTCGAGCTCGATCGGGTCGGGACTGCGTCTAGAGGCCTCGTCGAGCGTGATCTGCCTGTTTACGTATGCCTTGAATAGAGACTGGTTCATCGTCTGCATGCCGTGTTTCTGACCGGCCTGCATCAATCCGTAGATTTGATGGATCTTGTCGTCACGAACCGTTGCCCGTATGGCGGGCGTGCATATCATGACCTCGGTGACGAGCACTCTCCCCCGCCCCGAGAGGTGCGGTATGAGTTGCTGCGTGACCACGCCCTCGAGCACGAACGCCAACTGTGCCCTGACCTGCGACTGCTGGCTGGAAGGAAAATTGTCGACGATCCGGTTGATCGATTCGAACGTCGAGTTGGTATGCAGCGTCGCTAGGGTGAGGTGCCCCGTCTCGGCGATCGTCAGCGCGGCCTGCATCGTTTCAAGGTCGCGCATCTCGCCGACCAGGATGACATCGGGATCCTGCCTAAGAATGTGCTTGAGTGCGGAGGCGAACGTCTCGGTATCCGATTTCACCTCCCGCTGGTTCACGATGCATCGGCGGTGCTGATGAATGTACTCGATCGGATCCTCGACCGTGATGATGTGCGCCTGCCGCTCCGAATTTATCTTGTTGATCATGCTGGCGAGCGTGGTCGATTTACCGCACCCCGTCGGTCCCGTGACGAGAATCAGACCCTTCTGTTTCTCGGCGAGCTTCTCCACGATGGGGGGCAGCCCGAGT
>CBFCXB010000226.1:0-5201 GCA_965601905.1 uncultured bacterium
AGCCTATCGTCCCAGAATGATTGCGCATAACTCGATAGGAGAACGGTACCACCGGACCTCGTGACGCGGATGGCCTCACCGATCAATTGAAGCTGATCGATATGAAAAGCCGATATGCCGTTCTGCACGCAGACAACACAATCGAAGACACCGCTGCCGAAACCGAGACTCTCGGCAGCCATAGCGAGGAGCCGGTAACGCGGCGTTCTCCCGAGATTGCGCCGCGCGAGAAGCAGGCTTCCCATGGATGTGTCGATGCCGACGGCGCACCCCGCCGTTGCGGCGATCCTGGCGAGCACCCTGCCGTAGCCGCATCCGAGCTCGAGAACCCGGTCGTTGGAACGCAGGTGTGAGAGTACGTGAAGCGCTTCCTCTTCGAGGTAGCGCTTCACCCGGGGTGGAGCGATCTCGTACGCGCGCCGCAGTCTATCGGCCGAAAGGGTTTCACGGTAGTAATCCATCATAAGAATCCGCCGGGATTGTCACGGCATCACGATCGGAATACTCACAACACCGCTCTCGATATCGCGCACCGTCACCGTTCATTCGCTCACGTCCTTGCTTACCGCATCCGTTGCCCCAGAAGAATGACGTCTCGGAGCGCCTCCGTATTCTTCGCCGCCATCCACCGCTCCTCGAAGCGCGGATCCTGCACGATCTGCGCGATCGCCGCCAGTGCCCGGAGATGAAAATTCCGCTCATCACGCGTGCCGACGAGCACGAAGATGGCGTGAATGTGCGGCGCGGTATCGGAGAAGGATATCCCCCCCTTGGCCCTGACGAGAAGAATGTCGAATGATTGCTCGCCGTCTATAATGATGTGTGGTATCGCCAGGGTCGGCGTGAGCACGGTGCTGCTCTCCCGTTCGCGCTCCACGAGGAGATCGTACAGCATGGACGGCTCGATCTCGAGGTTCCCCGACATGGTCCGCGCCACGAGCGTGAAGAACTCGTCCGCCGCCATCGACTCGTCCAGATCGAGAACGGTGCTGCTCTCGACGATCCGGTCGAACCGGTCCTCTACAATATCGTCGCGCTCCCGGATGATCTCCTTGAGCTCCGATTCCAGCGAATGGGTTGTGAGCTCCTTGGCGGTGATGCGCTCGACAAGATGGAGCAGGGCGAATTCCCGCTCCGAACGGATTCTCCCGTAGAACCAGTACACGAACAGGCCGGTCACAATGACCAGCAGGCTGGCCCAGAGCGCCTCCCTTCCCATTATGAAAACGAGGGCGCCGAATCCGGCGAGTCCGGCGATCTGGAGCCAGGGGTAGAGCGGCGCGCGGAAAACCGGCTGGTAGTTCTGGAGACGGCTCTCCCGGAGTATGATGATGGAGAAACAGGAGAACATGAAGGTAAGCACGAGGACCGTCGAGGCAACCTTGACGAGCACGTCGAGCCGGAGGAATACCATCGCTATCATGAAGAGGCCGGTGATGATGATAGAACGGTACGGTGTCTTGAACCGGGGATGGACCACCCCCATAAATGACGGTATCAACCCGTCCCTGCCGAGCGCCAACGGATAGCGGGACGCGGCCATGATCCCCGCGTTCGCCGTAGAGATGAAGGCGAGCATTGCCGCCACACCGAGGGCGATACGGCCGAACGATCCCAAAAACACCGCCGCGCCGTCGGAGAGAGGCGTCAGCGATCCCTCGAGCTCCGATGTCCCGAGAACACCTGAGGTCACCATGACCACCAGAAAGTACAGAATCGTAACGACGAGAAGGGACAGAATCATGCCGAGTGGAATTACGCGCGTTGGATTCTTGACTTCCTCGGCGACACTGGACACCTTGAGAAGCCCACCGAACGATATGAATACGAATCCCGCCGTCCGGAATATCGCTCCTATGCCGCGCGGCGCGAACGGCTCGAAATGACCGATCGTAACGGATGGCAACCCCCGCACAACATAGAGAAGCAGCAGTACGAGGAGGCCCATCACGAGGACAACCTGCACGCGGCCCGCCTCCTTGATACCGACCAGGTTGATGCCGACAAATACCAGACAAAGTACAACGGCGATCAGCCTGATATCGAGATGCACGAAATAGGTGGTGAACGCCGCCATGCCGACGAGCGCGAAGGCGCTTTTGAGGGAGAGCGAAAACCACGTGATCAGCCCATCAACCGTCCCGACCGCCGGTCCCATGGTGCGCTTCACGTAGAAGTAGGTCCCCCCCGCCTTCGGCATCGCCGAAACGAGTTCGGCCTGGCTCAACATGCCGGTCATCGCAAGAAGCCCCGCGAGGAAGTACGAGACGAAGACTGCGGGGCCGGCCTGGGCATGGGCAAGCCCCGGGAGGATGAAGAGCCCCGAGCTGATCATTGCCCCCGAGGCCAAGCAGAAAACATCGAGGAGATTCAGTTCCCTTTTCAACTTCATGATCCCTCCGGAATTTCGTTCGTCCGCCCCACCTCCCGCTCCTCGGCTGCCGCTTCGGGCGGGTGGACCGGCTTCCCGCACCGTTGTCGCCCTTGACGCCGGTATCAATACCCCGATTGCTTACCCATCATCCGCTCGATGATCACCCTTATCACCGCAACGTCCCGCGCCTTCTCATCCGGCACCTCCTGATAACGGTGCGCATAATGCTCGACTATGATACCGAGCGCTTCCCGTTTCTCCACCGGATCTTCGACGATGGAAGCGGTCCCGGATCCGATCACACTCCGGTACCGCATCGACCAGTTGCAGGGCGTATCAGATTCCACGATCGCGAGATCGACCTCCATCTCGAAGGAAACGCGTGTGTTTAGCCCGATGATATCGATCTTACGGCCGTTCGGTGCGCTATGGAAGTACAGCACGCCGTCACGGTAGCCGAAATTCATGGGAACGACGTACGGCTCACCGTTATCGGAGAGGGCGAGCCTGCACACCTCCGCCCGCGCAATGATCTCTTCGATTGCCGCCCTGTCCCGTATTTCCTTATCCGCGCGTCTCATTTTAGGCACCAGTATGGGATATGCTGCGCTCCCGCACCAGGATTTTATTGAGAATACGGTATGAGATGATTCCCGCAAAAACATACGAAACGGCTATCGCGGAGAAGGCGCCGCGCAGCGCGAAAGTCTGCGCTCCACCGTACACGAGTGGAAGGCAGAGGACGAACATCTGTCCGATCCCAAGCGCGGCCGCGTGAAACGGCCTGTGCAGCACGCTGAGCGTTGAGGTGGCGAGCAGAAAGACGCCCTGCAGGCAGTAGACGATCGGAACGATCCTGAGGTATGTCGCGGTGACGGTGATAACCGCCTCATCCTTCGTGAACAGCGAGGCGATCGGCCGCGCCGCGGCGGCGAGAAGAACCCACATTGCAATGCCCCATACGAAGGAGAAACCGTTGCTGAGGCGAACACCCCGCTCCATCCGCTCCTGCCGCCCGGCTCCCCAAGTCTGCCCGACGAAGGGGCCGAGCACGGAGGCAAGGGCAGCCACAGAGGCCAGGGCAAAGAACTCGATACGGGAGGAAACACCGAACCCGGCGACCGCCTCGGTACCGAACGACGATACGATGCCGGTGATAACACCGATCCCCACCGGGATGATGATCTTGGTCGCCGCGGCCGGCACGCCGATGTAAAGAACACGCCCCCACGAGTGCAGCACTTCCCTGTAACGTACCGCTGAGCAGGTGATCATTCGGTCCCGCACGCACAGGACCAAGAACGATATGATCATTGTCGTCGCCCGCGCGATCACCGTCGCGATCGCGGCACCCCTCAGGCCCATCCGGGGAAACGGTCCGAGCCCGAAGATCAGCAGCGGATCGAGCATGATGTTGACCGTAACAGCGGCGAGCATGATGAGGGCCGGCGTCTTGGTATCCCCCGTGGCCCGGATTGCGTTGTTGCCGACCATTGGAACATTGACGAAGATCATTCCGAGGTACCAGACCGTCATGTAACTCCTGACGAGCGGCAGCACCCGCTGGTCGGCCCCGATAGCCCGGAAGAGCGGCCCTATGGTTACGTATCCGATGGAGACGAACACCGCCGAAATAAGGAGGGCCAGAGTCAGGCTGTCCGTCGTGTAACGTCTGACCGCACGCTCATCGCCCCTGCCGATCGCTTGGGATATCACCGCCGAAGCGCCGACGCCGATACCCAGCGCCAGGCGGTTGAACACGAGAACCACGGGGAAGGTGAAACTGAGCGCCGCCAGCTCAAGCGTCCCGTAGCGGCCGATAAAGAAGGTATCGGTCAGGTTGAAGGCAACCATTCCGGCGATTCCGAAGATCATCGGTACGGTCAGCCGAAAGAGCGTTCTTCCGACGGGGCCTTCGGTCAGGGCGGCTCTGTTGGCAGTTCCCATGGCATCCCCTCGTACATGCACTCGAGATGAACGGCGCAGTGACGGTCGGACCGAACGATCATTCGGCGGACCTCTTGTGGAGGGCAAAACCACGCGGCCCACGACGGGACGGGTTGTCGACCGGGATCCCTTCGCCCCGGTGCTAGAACAGTGCGTATATAAAGGGAGCTATCGCTGAACCCTCGGTGAGCATGATCAACGCACCCAGCAGGATCAGAAAGATAATGATAGGCGCGAGCCACCACTTCTTGCGGGTTTTCAGGAAACTCCAGAATTCTCCGAGAATCGAAATCTTCGACATCGTTTTCCCCCTGTTTCGTCAGAACAGCTTCGACGTACGCCACCGGTAATCCGCCACCGCTTTGGATGCAATCTCGTTGGCGTACCGATTCGGATGATAATCCATTTTGGTAACATGCAACTCGCCCGGATTCTCGCCACGGAAGAAATCGAATAGATTGAAGCACCGGACGCCGTTTGCTGCGTAGAAATCTTCGACCTTTTTTATGATCAGCCGGTCGTAGTAATCGTCATCGAGCCGCTGCGGCAGCTCCTTGAACCGAGCGCCGAAAAATGCGATGAAACGGGACCGGTTACGCACACCCTCGTACAGGCGCCATAGACGAACGTGGAATCCTTTCTTCCCGACCATTGTGCCCTCCCCATGCCCGGCGGGCCCTCTCACCACCCTCACCCGCTTTGTTACTCTGCACGGTACGATGCTCGACGAAATTAGCGAAGTCGTCGAGTGAGTACCCATTCAATTCGATATCGTTATATATCCAGAGGAGCATTATATCATCAGGATCGAACTGCAATCCATAATTAACCTCGATCCGTCAAAAAAGTCGCAATAGAAACACCGGCCGGGCGCGCAGGG
>CBFCXB010000227.1:0-5197 GCA_965601905.1 uncultured bacterium
CGCGGCGGAGCCCGAGCGGGTCGTGGTCTCAAAGAAATTCAAACTAGAATTCGCCGTGGATCCTGAGTTCATGCGGGATCTCGAGAGGGCCAGGAGCCTGCTATCGACGAAGCACCCAAAGGGATTAAGATTAGAAAAATTATTCGGCGTTCTATTGAAAGAATATCTCGATCGTCACAGTCCCGAGAGTAGGATTAAAAAAAGAGCACAACGCGGCGAGAACAAGAAAAATCGGAACATCGAGAAAGGTAACATGCCCGTAGAGGCGAAAAAAACAGGCAAGAAACGCACCGGCGCCGCGGGATCCCGCCATATCCCGCGATCAGTCAGGGACGAAGTATTCGTGCGTGACGGTGGCGCGGAGCTGTTACGGTTCGATCAATGGCGTGTTGCCGGTCACACGTGCACATTACCATTCCCACAGAACGGGCAGCGCGTCATCACCCTCTATGGCCACGGCGCCCGCGTACCCCGGAGCGGGATCGAGCGCGAAGAGGGACCAGTGGCCCGCTTGACCGGTATTCGTTCCATTACGCGCACCTGGAGCGGGGCCCTCCGGTATGTGGCCGGCAGGCGCATTCGATCCTGCATGCTCGATCAGTGTTGGACCCGCCGGCGTGGCGCCGTTGGCCGCATCCATTCCCCTATGCTCGATCGATGCCCGTCCTTCATCAATGATGCGCACGGCGAAGCTCCTCGTCGGGATCGAGAGCCCCTTCCCCCGCCCCTTGATATACGCCTCCTTGTACGTCCAGAATCCGAAAAATGCCTCGAGCCGCTCCTGTTCGGGGAGTCCCCGCAGGTGCGCCGTCTCGCTCTCGTCAAAGAACCGTTCGGCGATCCGCTCGCACTCGAAATCCTCGCGGATATACTCGATATCAACGCCGACCGCCTGTTGCAAAGCCACGGCGTACATGGCCATCCACCTCGAGTGCGACATATTGAACTCGACCCGTTCTCCCGCGGGCGTCCCTTCCATTGCCGGTTTCCCCTGTGAACCGGTACTGAAGCATATCTCCGCGGGAGCAACACTGCAGTAGCGTCCCAGGATATCCCGCAGGATACCGTGCGCGGCGGTGAACTGCAGGCGATCCTTCTCGAAATAAAACCGGTCAGCCCGCGCCCGCTCGTCATCGGAGAGCGAGGATTGCAGACTGGTAAGCATATCGGCGGACAGTTCGAGCGAGGCGCGCCAGATATGCACCTCATCCGCGCGGAGCGCAATGTGCGAAGGCGGTTTGTGCCACTGATGAATCCCTGTATCCATACAGCATGAGCTTAGAGAAGGTTGCCCGGTCACTGCAAGGTGAAAAGTCGTGAAGATCGGCTGCGGCTCCGCGTGTAGTATGCGCGTAAAATCTTGCCGTGATGGAGTTCCAATGATTCATGGCCGCGGGACGTCGCGATCACTCGGGACTTACTCATCACTCGCAAGAACCGAACGGAGTTCCTCGGCGACAACCTCGACGTGCGGCCGCTGAAGTAATCCGAGGTGCGTGCCGGGCAGCTTGTGTACCTCGACTCCTTTCCGGGCCATCCACCGCCACCCGAGTGTTGGATCCAGTCCCTGCTCGGCGGTGCGGAACAATATCACTCACCTCCGGCAAGGACACCGGCAGTTCCTCGCTGAAGACCGCCTGGGACAAGGAATTCGATACGAGAATCTTCGATGACGCGGGACTGCGGCGATAGGCGTATCGACGGATGAAACGTTATCGGTTCTTGATGAAGCGGGGCCGCGGCAATGGGCCGCATCAACCGTGAAATTTTCACCGTTCCGGTTCGGATGATTCGAGGAGCGCATCCCGCCTCTCACGCGCCTCATCGGCCCAGGCACCCTCCGGATCGAGCGCGAGGTATTCATTCCAACGCCTGAGGGCCTCGTCGCGTTCACCACGCTTCTCGTGAACAACGGCCAGTGAGAAGAGGGCCCGGCGATGCGTGGGATCGATCTCGAGCGTTCGCCGGAAGACGTCTTTCGCTTCCCCGTAGTCCCCCGCATGGAAGAGGGAATGGCCGAGGGCGAAATGATAGGCCGCCCGTCCGGGCTCGCGCTCGACTAGACTCCTCAGCAGGGGAATCGCCTTGACGTTCAAGCCGAGTTTCTGATAGGTGACGGCGAGGTTGAACGATGCATCGAGCATCTGCGGATCGATCGACAGCGCACGCTGGAACTGTTCGACCGCTTCACCATAATTTCCCGCCGAGGCCAGCTCGATGCCGCTGTTGTAAGCCGAAACGGAATCGAGCCTTTTCTCGAGTAGCTTCAGGTCCCCGCGCGAGAGCGGCACGCGAACACCGGCGCCCACCGCAGGCGGTTGCGTTTCCTGCACTCCGTTGAACGAGGCGAGTTTATTGGACCGGTTCATGTCACCGTAGAAATCGTGCGCGATCGACTGCCATGTCTCCCCCGCGCGCACCTGATGGGTGATGACCCTCTCTATCGATCGCGGTGGAGCCCCCCTCCTGGGGCCCGCGCACGCCGGCAGCACGAGGAGGGCGACGAGGATTACTGTCGTGAAATGTCTCATTTTCGCTTTTTCTTCCCGCGCCCCTTGGCGGATTTCCCCGGCGCCACGTCCCGCGCCGCCGCCCGGGCGGCGCGATAAACATCGGCGACGGGAACGCCTTTCGCGGCGGCGAGGCGCCGACACGACTCATACTCCGGCGCGCATTTGACCGCCCCGCCCGGGAGCCGTCCGTACTTCACCTGCACGATACCGAAAGGAGTATCGATCGCCTCCACCCACCGCTCGAGTTCCTCTCTCCCCTCACTGCAGATGCGTACACCGAGGGTGGTGGTCTCATCGAAAAGCAGCCGAACGATGCGCCCGCGGTCCGCACGATCGCACAGTACCGTTACGAGAATGCCGGGGCGGCCTTTCTTCATGATGACCTGCGTCAAGTACACCTCGAGCGCCCCCGCATCGAAGAGCATCTCCTGTACATGTCCGTATATCTCGGGATTCATGTCATCGATCGTCGTGCGTACAACGATGACCTCCCGGCCGGCGCCACTCCGCTCCGCCGCTATCATCCGCAGAATGCCGGGACCGGGTTCGCCGTCGCGTGTGCCGGTGGCATAGACGACCCTGCGGGGAACGAATGAAAGATCGGGGGGCAACTCCCCGGCCAGAACCCTCATCAGGACGGCGCCGGTCGGTGTGACAACTTCCCCCTCCGCGCCACCGAGGGTCACCGTTCTTCCCTCGAGCAGCGCAAGCGTGGCCGGTGCTGGAACCGGAATCTCGCCATGTGCGATCGACACCGTGCCCGATCCCAATCTGAACGGCCGGTGGTAGAGTGGGGGAAAACGAAGCATCGATAGGGCGACGACGACGCCCACGATGTCAACGATCGAATCGACGGCGCCGACCTCGTGGAAGTGAACCTTCTCGGGCGGCACACCGTGAATCGCACCCTCGATGCGCCCGAGCGTCCGGAATACCTCCGAGGCGAGTTCCTTCGCCCGGTCTTCCATTCTCGAACGCTCGATCATGGCGAGAATGGACCCGAGATCACGTTCCGAATGCGTGTCGGTGCATGTGACGCGGGCACGCCACAGGGAGAATCCTTTCCGCCTGACCTTGCCGACCACGATGCGAAACGGTTCGAGACCGGGCAGGCCGGCGATCTCACGTTCGACCTCACGCGGATTCACTCCCAGTGCGAACAGGCATCCGAGCATCATATCGCCGCTGAGCCCGCCCGTGGGATCCACGATGAGCATTTCCGGGGATGTGCCTGATGAATATATTTTCCGCACAAGCGCTCCTCTGCTAGCCGTCCCGCCCATCACCGCCGGCCGCGTGCATCTTGCGGCAGATCACCGCCGCGGCGAAACCGGCGCCGAATCCATTATCGATGTTGACGACGGTCACACCGCCGGCGCAGCTGTTCAGCATCGCGAGCAGCGCGGCAAGGCCGCCGAAGCTCGCCCCGTACCCGACACTCGTCGGCACAGCTATAATTGGTGCGTCGGCGATGCCGGCGACAACGCTGGCGAGCGCTCCCTCCATACCGGCGACGACGATCAGCACATCCGCCTTACGGATCCGCTCCCAGCTCGAGAGAAGACGGTGGATTCCCGCCACGCCGACATCGTAGAGACGCTCGACGTCGCACCCGAGGTAATGTGCCGTGAGGGCGGCCTCCTCGGATACCGGCCGGTCCGACGTGCCGCCGGAGACAACCGTCACGGCGCCGCGTCGTGTGATTTCACGCTGCTCGATGACGAACAGGGCGCCCTCCTCGTGATACCGCGCATCGGGAATGAGCGGGGAGATACTTTCGAACAATTCGCCGCTGCAGCGTGTGGCGAGGATATTGCCTCCCTGCTCGACGATACCTTGTGCAATGCGTGCTATCTGCTCGGACGTTTTCCCCTCACAGAAAATCACCTCGGGGAAACCACGCCGCAATGCCCTATGATGGTCGATCTTGGCGAATTCCACATCCTCGAACGGAAAGATCTTCAGGCGCTCGATGGCTTCGGCGATGCCGAGCGAACCATCTGCCACCTGAGCGAGCAATTCCTTCAAGCGGGTCTCTTCCATGTACTGACGGGCTCCTTTCTCATCGTATCCAGGATTAGAAGAACATCCTCACGCGTGCCGGCGCGCGAAAGGGCGGCGCGGAACTCGCGTACTCCCGGCACTCCCTTGAGAAACCACCGGTAGTGCTTTCTCAACTCCAGAATCCCCGAGCGCTCACCATACCATGCGGTTTCCATCTTCACAAAGCGCTCGATCATATCGATACGCTCGGTGAATGCTACATCCACCGCCTCCCGTCCCGCAATGCGATCCTTGATCTGCTTGAAGAGCCAGGGACGACCCAATGCCCCACGCCCCACCATCACGATGCCGCATCCCGTAACGCGTACAATAGCTTCGAAATCCTCGACCGTCCATACATCACCATTCGCGATGACGGGAATCGAGAGGTGACGTGCGAGCGTTGCGATTTGCTCCCACTCGGCGTAGCCGGAAAAGCCCTGCGTCTTGTACCGTGGGTGGAGGGTAACCGCCGAGACGCCGCTCGCCTCGCAGACACGGCCCGCGGCGACGTAGTTCTCCTCGCGCGCACTCCATCCGCTCCTGATCTTTGCCGTGACCGGGACATCGACAGCCCGCACCACAGCCTCAGCGATCCTTCCCATCCGCGGGAGATCCCGCATCATGGCCACCCCGCCGTG
>CBFCXB010000228.1:0-5182 GCA_965601905.1 uncultured bacterium
CGAGCTCCCGCCTCAGATCTTCCCGGTACTCTATCATCCCGCTCACACTCCAGTACGGTCCGCGCCGCGGCGGCGCCAGTACCGATGCCACTATCGTACGATACGGCTCCACCACTCGAACAGCGCACCCATGCCCATCGAGCATAGATGATCCGGGGCGATTTTTCAATACTCGGAGAATCCTACGCCTGTTTCACCGGCCGGGCGAACTGTTTCTCAATCCGGTTCCGGTACGTCGGACCGCCGTTGTAGGTGCAGAACGGGTAGATACGCCCGTCGGGCGCGGCGTAGTGTACATTGCAGCGCCGTAGTCGGTCGAGGTTATAGTTGTAGCAATCCTGGAAGTGCATCGAGAGGATGATGAGGAACTTCCACTCCAACTTCTTGCCGAGTCCCGACACCCGCCGGAAGAGTGTCGGCGCCAGCGCGCTGATGAAATCGAAGAAGCGCAGTCCCGCCGGAAGCTCGTCCCCGAGGTAGTGCCTGCGCAGCACGCGGTAGAACTGGGCGAGCCTCAGCGGCCGCTCGATGAAGGGGATCATATTCTTGCTCATCTGGTTCAGCTCGAACATCACGCTCTCAATGTCGACGAACTTGGTGATCGGTACCACCGTGCCGTGCCCGTCGGATATAATGTACGCACCGACGCCGCAATCGCTGTGGCAGCTGATCGTCATGGTCGGCCGAGCGCTGAGGCGCTCCATCAGCTTCGAGAGGGGCGAGACGAATGACAGAGGGTACCAGTCCCGGTACGGTTCGAGGAACCCCGTCTGCTCCTTGACTGCCGCGGCGAGGTCGGCCAGGGTGAACCGCTGGTTGATCCGCTCCTCGTACGAGACACGCCCGGTGAACGAGACCGGCTGGAAGCTGATGCCGTTGATGACATCAAGGTTATCGAGGGCAAATCTGATGATGTCGCCGATCTCGTGGTCATTGACGCCCTTCACCAGCGTCGGTACGAGAACGACGCGCAGCCCGGCCGCGCGCGCATGTTCGATCGCTTTGAATTTCACGTCGGCAAGAGGGCGCCCACGCATCGTCCGGTACGTATCATCGTGAACACCGTCGAACTGGAGGTAGAGGGCATCGAGCCCCGCCTCCCTGCTTTGCTCGGCGAATTCGCGGCTCTCGGCGTAGGTTATCCCGTTCGTCGCGGTCATCACATAGGTGAATCCAACCTCCTTGGCGCGCCGGATCGCCCATATGTAGTCCGTGTGGATCGTCGGTTCGCCTCCCGCGTACTGCATCGTCTTGTTGCGCTTCGGTTCGATCCCCCACGCCGTTTGCAGCATCAACTCGATCTGGTCACGGCTCACATCATACACCACACCGCTAGCGTTCGAATTGGCGAAGCACAATGGACATAGCAGGTTACATCGGTTCGTGAGATCGATATTGAGCTGGCATGCCGTCGCCAGGTGATGGGAACAGAGGCCACAGCTCTCCGGACAGGCGGGAGTCTCGGTAACGATGGGACCGCAGATCCCACCCTCGTCTTCGAAGGTCCACTGCTCCATCTTCAGGTAGAACTGTGCATCGCTGGATATTAGATCCCTGAATCCCCCGTGCTCGGGGCATTCCTTGCTGATGAACACCTTGTTATCTTCCTCGAACAGGGTTGCCTCGATGCGCCGGCAGCATTCCGGGCAAATAGAGGTGATCCTCTTCGGCAAACCTTTCGGCGTCAACTGGGTTGGAACGGTAGGATGCGAGATAGCACGTTGATGGCTTCTACCAACCGCGCCGAGAGCTTCGACGTACTTCATCGCTCGCTCGCTGAATTAGCCCATATCCCATAAGATCCGCTACTTGCCACACTAGGTGGCGGCCATTGAATATGTTATACGCCCGCTTAGTTTATGCCAATTGGTGATGTCTGAGCATTATCAATGCATTCCCCATTTTTTTCAACATTTTTTTAACAATGGGCATCTCGCGACCGGCGCCAATTCGGTCCGACCGGCGCTGCACACCACCGGCACACCACACCCCACACGATCCGGTCCATTTCTTGCAAGATCAGAAAACGGTTCGAAGGCATGGTTTTTCTTGACGGAATACGAGCGAATTGGATATCTTCCACCAGATCCGGTAACGGCAATGACGAGAAATAAATTCATATCGGGCATTGTGGTCTTGATCTTTCTGGCCGTCGTTTTTATCGTCGCGACAAGGCAGGAGTCGGAGACTGCATCGACGGTTCCGGCCGATGTGGATGGGCAATCAGCTGAAGCGGTAGAACATCCACCGCAGCCCCCCGAGCCCACCCCCACCCATGCCGGCATCATCGGCAAGAATACGAGCTTCTTCGATGTTCTCTCGGCGTGCGGAATCACACCACAGGATATCAACACGATCGCAAGTCAAGCCAAGCCGGTCTACGACTTCCGGCGCGTCTACCCCGGGCAGAGTTATACCCTTCACTCGGACAGCATGGGGTGCCTCGACCGGTTCACGCTCGAACTCGACGAGGTGAGCTATATCGAGGTTACACGAAACGGCGAGGATTTCATCACCGAACGCAAGGAATACCCGTTCACCGTCGAGATCAGATCGGCCTCGGGTCTGATCGAGCGCTCCCTCTACGCGACGATCATCGATCAGTCAATGCCGCTCGAACTGGGCGCCAAACTGACCGATATCTTCGCCTGGGACATCGATTTCTTCACCGAAGTGCAGAAAAACGACTACTTCCGCGTCATCTACCGGGAGATGTCAAGAACCGATCTACCAGAATCCGAACGGAGCGCTGCTGTCGGGAACATCATCGCCGCCGAGTTCAACACACGCGGCGTGAGCCATTACGCGTTCCTCTTTGAAAACGAAAGGGATCTGCCCGATTACTTCGACGATAACGGTAAATCGCTGCGAAAGCAACTTCTCAAGGCGCCCCTCCCGTACACGCGGATCAGTTCGAGCTTCAGCAGGAGACGGTTTCATCCGGTCCTCCACCATTACGCGCCGCACTACGGCATCGACTACGCAGCCCCGACGGGAACGCCTGTCATGACGACCGGCGACGGCACGGTCCTTGTCGCCGGGTACCGGCGGGGAAACGGAAATTACGTAAAGATACGCCACAACAGCAGTTACATCACATACTACATGCACTTCTCACGCTTCGCCAAGGGGATCAAGGCCGGAGCGAAGGTCAAGCAGGGGCAGGTGATCGGGTACGTCGGCAAGACCGGCTACGCGACGGGCCCCCATCTCGACTACCGTGTCAAGAAAAACGGCCGCTTCGTCAATCCGCGGACGATCAAGCTACCGCCGGCCAAGCCCGTGAGCGAAACCAACATGGCACGATTCTACACGCTCCGGGACAGCCTGATAACCGATATGCAGCAGATTCCGATTGAGGACTGGCGGACAGAGTACTTCGCGGGGAGCGGATCATCTTCGGATGCGGTGAATACCGATGTAACAGATAGGAACAATTCCCATCAATCCGCAGCCGACTGATCGATGACCGAACGGAAACGAATCCTCGTACATACCTGCTGCGCTTCATGCGCATGTTACGTGCTGCCCCACCTCGCCGGGCGATTCACCGTCGACGCATTCTTCTTCAATCCGAACATCCATCCCCCCGAGGAGTACCGGCTGCGCCTCGGTGAGATGAAGGTGGTATGCACGCCCTTCGGCATCCCGCTCGAGGAGGAACCGTACGAATCCGACGAGTGGCGGCGGTGCATCGAGCCGTACCGGCATCTCCCCGAGCGGAGCGAGCGCTGCTGGGCATGCTACCGCCTCCGCCTCGAGAGAACTGCGGAGCGGGCGGCCCAGCTCGGAATTCCACTATTCACGACCACGCTCTCGGTCAGCCCGCACAAGATATACAGGCACATCGTCCGGGAGGGAGAACGGGCCGCCGCCCGGTTCGGCGTGCGATTCTACGACGAGGATTTCAAGAAGTGTGACGGATTCAAATGCAGCGTGGAACGAAGCAGGGAACTGGGGCTGACGCGCCAGGATTACTGCGGCTGCCTCCTGAGCCTCGAAGAGGCGAGAGCGCGGCGTAAAAAGCCGGAGCGATGAGCGGCATCGCTCGCCAAACAACCCGCCCGGCGATTCACCGGATAACATGAATAGCCGTTCCCACGATCGCCTCCGCCGCCTCGGCGAGCGCCTCGGAAAGTGTCGGATGCGGGAAGAGCTCGGCGGTGAAATCCTCGATGGACATCCCGCGCCCCACTGCGAGGATGCCGGCGGCTAGGAGCTCCGTCGCCTGAGGGCCGATGATATGAAGGCCGGCGAGCCGGTGCCCGTCTTTATCGGCGACCCACTTGACGAATCCATCTTCCTCGCGGAGCCCCTTGGCCTTGCCGTTCGCGGCGAAGGGGAACCGCCCCGTCACGACGGAAAACCCCCGTTCTGTCGCCTCCTCCTCGGTGAGGCCGACGCGCGCGACCTCGGGAAGTGTGTAAATGGTCGTGGGGATCGCATCATAGCGCATCTCCCGCCTCTCACCGAGGGCGTTCTCCACGGCGACGACCCCCTCCCGCGTGGCGACGTGCGCGAGCAACCAGCCGCCGATGATATCCCCGGCCGCATAGACACCGGCCACACCGGTCTCCATCCGCCCGTTCACGGCAATGCCGGTTCGCTCCGCCTCCAGGCCGATCGCATCGTAGCCGACATCCTCAATGTTCGGACATCTCCCCACCGAGACGAGGACGTAATCTGCGTCTATCCTCTCACCACTCTCGAGGTGCACCGTTACGCCGCCGGCATTGTGCTCCACCTCGAGCGCCTTCGTGCCGAGATGCAGCCCGATCCCCCGCTTCTTGAACGCCGCCTGGAGGAACCTGCTCACCTGCGCATCCTCGGTGGCGATGATCCGGGGGAGCATTTCGACAACGGCGACCTCCGTCCCGAGTGCATTGAAGATAGAGGCGAATTCACAACCGATCACTCCCCCGCCGATCACGACGAGGCGCTTCGGAATCCGCCCGAGATCGAGTAGTTGCTTGCTGCTGAGAACCCGCTTGCCATCGAACGGGATGCCGGGTAGTTCGATCTCGGCCGAGCCGGCCGCGATGATCAGCTTCCCGCCCCGCACCGTACCGGCGCCTTCGACGTCGACCGCGCCGGGAGATACGATCCGTCCCCTCCCCCGCACGACGGCGACATTACGCGCCTTCAGGATCTTCTCGACTCCCCCGACGAGTTCCGATACAAC